>JALSQY010000426.1 GCA_026985035.1 Methylothermaceae bacterium | reverse complement strand
CATTGATTTCCCCGGCGAGACGGGCTGTATCGTTCAGGACGCCCGCGCATTGGAGCAAGGGTTTTTGGGTTTGGGAACGGAGGATTGCCGAAGAGGCCTCGCGCAGGAGCGTGACATATTCCGTGGGAGAAGAAAAAGCCGGCTTTTCGCCGGAAAACAACAAACCGGAATGCAAACGGTCAGCCTGCCGGGAGGGACTGATGTCCCCTGGCCAGTGCCTTTGGTGCCCGCCCCGCGCGGATGGCAGGACCCATACTCTCGGCAACCGGTAGGGATTGTGTTCCTCGACAGTCACGGATGCGAGCCCCCGGCTGAAATGGACGAAACGGTGAAATCCTGACATTGTTAGGTGCTCCGGGATTTATTTGCCGGCGAGGGTGGAGCTTCGCTTTTTTTTCCAAAGCTCAGCGGAATGGCCTTCCCCACGCCGGAAAGCGCCAGTATCTGTCTGATTTGCGGGTTGGGGTTGTGGAGCGAAAGAAAGATTTTGTCTTTGCCCGTCTCAACCGTGCGCAACATTTCCCCCCAGATGGCTATTACCCCGTACTGGCAATCGGTCAGGTCGATTTCAATGTGCCTGTGGTTCAGGATCAGGCGCTTTAAAAGGCAGCGCAGATGCGGGCAAACGTAAGCCTGAATTCTTCCACGCAAAATCACCCTGATTCCCCGGGAATGCCGGACAACCTCTATTGCCGCCATTGAATCCTCAAACACCTTGCCTTCCATTGTGCCTGCCTGGATTTCCCGGGTGAAAAATTCATTATGTTGTGCTTTTGATTTTGATCTTGTCCGACTCAAGGATTCGACGGGATCGGTGCCGGGTGGTGATGTATTTTGGCCTGGAGAACCGCCTCGGTCCGGTTGGTTACCCCCAGCTTTCTGAAAATGGCCTGTGAATGGGCCTTGATGGTGCCGATGGACAGGGTTAACTGTTCGGCGATGGCTTGGTTCGAGTAACCCTGCGCCATCATGGAAAGAATTTGATACTGGCGCCTGGTCAGGCCCCAGGGCATTGTTTCCCCGGCCAGGGCGGGTTCACCCCCTTTATCAAATGAAGCCGGGTTGAAAGCGGGAGTGACAGGTGGCAAGGCGTTTTGTCCATGGAGCACCTTGTGCATAACCCTCAACAGCCGCTTTGGCGGATCCATGAGTGAACAATAACCATCGGCGCCGTCAAAAAAACAGTCATGGTTTTCATGCTGGGAGACCGGCACGCGATTATCCATAAATACAATCACCCGCGCATGGGGATGGTGGTTTCGTAGCATGTCGAGGGGGGCGTTTTCGGGCAGGCCGGGCAACGATGCATCAAGAATTACCAGGGAAATATCGTAATGCTGGTGCAGTTTGTCCGCCAGGCCCCGGTAACGGGAAGTCTTGAAAATTTCCACGTCATTTTTGAGACCCGTCAACAGCCAGGATAAGCACTCCCTGACAAATACATACCGGCAGGCGATGACCGCTTTCATTGGAATACCTTCCCTCCTTGATCCAGCAAACTTCAGAACGTTTCATGTTTCCGGGGTATTGCAAGTCAAAGGGTGCCAAACAAAACAAACCCTTGTAAATGAAGGTCACACTCCGGCTCAACTTTTGTCATGGCTAAGCCCAAAACACAGGGCCCCGGTCTTCGATTTTTGGTGGTATATCCCCCCGCTGTCACGCAATCAGTGTTCCCTCAAGAGGCTGGCTTATTCGTCATTCCTGGTAAAACAAGGCGGAAATCCGGAATCCTGTGATGCCCTGTCACGGGATGATGGTTTACCGCATTGGTGGAGATGACTGGTAGATCAATAAATCAGCGTTTTCTTGAAAGCTCCTTTTCACTGTGGCGATAAGCGGCTTGCTTTTTGTAGCACAGCCGTTCCCCCCGGAATTGGGTGTAAATCAACTCCTGCATTTGTAATCATCCTGTTTTTCCAGAAGATAAAAAATTATAAATTTCTTGTCAATAAATTTTTTGCTTGAAAATATTATGGCAGGGCAATCACATGAACCGATCCTCCTCTCTCCCAGAAGGCGAGGAGCTCGATATCGTGCAAAATCAAGTATAACCGGGCAAAACGGCAGTCATGCGATTGCCCTGTATATCTTATGGCGGGACCGTCACTCATACGGGCACTGGCTGGTATGCTGTTTGCGTCGCCATGGCGCCGGTTTCCACGCCCCCGCCTTGAAATCCCGCTGTCGTTCCCAAGGCCCGGAAAAGGGCGGCCAGCGTATTCCCCAGGGGGAGCGGCGGGGGTGTTGTCGAGGTCATAAATGAATTCTTACATTTGTGGAATGAAAAAAACCTGTGGTAATCTCAGAAAACATAAAGGGATTTTGGCTGAAAATTACTTTGCAATACCTGGTTGATTGTCCTTGGCAAGATAATCCTTGTGGAATTTCCGGAACAGGAGCTGTTTACCCCCATGGCCAAAGTTAAGGAAAAGCCCTATCACCCGCCGGGCATTGATGCTTCTGGATTGGCGCCCTGGGAATTGCCCGAGTTGGCCCCGGAGGAAGTAATGCTTGCAAACCGGTTGTGCCAACGGGCAAAGCGGCTGGAATTCACGCTCGAAGGTCAACCCTATGTCTTGCGGTTGCTGTCCCGCCCGGTGATCAAACCTTTTTGCCTGGGCCTGCGTTTGTCTGTTGAAGGCAAGTGCTGCCGTTTGTTGCTCGATCAAGCCTTGTGTCGTCACTGGCTTTCGCCGGCAGTGATTCCCCGCCATTTGAGGGAAATGCCGGCACAGCTTGCCTGCGCCATGATCGAAGCCGCCTTCCAACCTGTCATCACAGCTTGTGAGTGCTTGGTTGGCGCATCTGTCTCGGTTGAGGCGCTCGACTTTGGGCAGCCGCCGGACAACGGGCCGGCCAAACTGGGTTTCCAGTTGACCAATACAGCAGGGGAAGGGGGGAAAGGAATCCTGCTCCTTGACCGGGAAAACCTTCCGCTGTTACTGGATCTGCTGGCAAGGCGGCCGGAGTGGCAGGCGGATTATGATGCCCTGCCCGTGCCGGTGCGGTTCGAGGTGGGGAGAACCCGTCTTTCCACCGGGGAACTTCATGATCTTGAAGCGGGAGATCTGATTCTTGCCGATGAGTGCTGGCTGACCCGGGGCCATGTGCGTCTCCGGTTTGGACCCGGTTTATTGTTGGATTGTGCTGTCGAGGATCAACAAGTCGTCATTCTGTCGGCCGTGGAGGAAACCATGATGAAAGATGACCAGAAAATTCTGGATTTTCGGAACCTGCAAGTGGAGCTGGTTTTTGATGTCGGGGAAAAGACAATCCCGCTGGAGGAATTGAAAACCATCCAGCCCGGCTATGTTTTCCAGTTGGACAATACCCTTGCCGAGCCAGTGATCATCCGGGCCAACGGCCAGCCCATCGGCAAGGGCGATTTGATGAGATGCGGGGACAGAATGGCGGTGCGTGTGACCCGGCTCACCGTGGAAGGCGATGGAAAGCATTCCTAACCCCCTGTTTCTCCTCCTTGTCATGATGGCCCTTGCCATGGCGCCTTTCGTGGCGCTGATGGGCACGGCCTTTCTGAAATTATCGGTAGTCATGTTCCTGGTCCGTAACGCCCTTGGAATTCAGCAAATTCCCCCGAACATGGCCATCAACGGCCTGGCTTTCATTCTGTCCCTGTACATCATGGCGCCCGTGGGGATGCAGGCATATGACATCTTGGCCGACAAGCATGTTGACTTCAATTCCCTCAAGAATCCGGCGAACCTGCAGGCGTTGAAAGAAGCCGCCGAGCCCTTCCGCGCTTTCCTGTTCAAGCATTCGAACAAGCTCCAGCGCGGTTTTTTTGTCCGCGCCACGCAAAAACTGTGGCCCGGCCAGCAAGCGCTGGAGGTGACTGAAAACCACATGCTGGTCTTGTTACCGGCCTTTACCATCACGGAATTGACGGAAGCTTTCGAAATCGGGTTCCTGCTTTATTTGCCCTTTATCACCATCGATTTGATCGTCTCCAATATCCTGCTGGCCATGGGAATGATGATGGTGTCGCCCATGACCATTTCCTTGCCCTTTAAATTGCTGTTGTTCGTTTTGGTCAATGGCTGGAGCCGCCTGATCCATGGATTGGTACTTTCCTATGCCTAGGGTGGCCTGAATGGACGAAGCCAATCTCCTGTATTACGCTTCCCAGGCCATGCTGCTGGTGCTGATGCTGTCTTTGCCGGTCGTGGTTGCCGCCTCTTTGGTGGGGTTGCTTGTGGGATTGTTCCAGGGGTTGACCCAAATCCAGGATCAAACCATTTCGTTTGCCTTTCGCCTGGTGGCTGTGATTATTACTATCGTTCTCACCGCCCGCTGGATGGGCATCGAGATGCACAACTTCACCATCATGATGTTTTCCCTGATCGCTTCCATCTGACTCGCGGCGGCTCAAGAATGTCCTGGGAACAATGGCAAGTACCACTGCTGATCATGGCGGTTACCATGCCGCGGATGATTTTTGCATTCCTGGTCGTGCCATTCCTGTCCCCGGCCATTTTTCCGGCGCCGGCCCGGAACGCCATGGCCTTTTCCCTGGCCACCCTGCTTTATCCTGTGGTTCAGGCCCAAATGCCTGGTCAATTCTTCGGACATTTGGAGATTCTGCTCATTGTCCTCAAGGAGGCCTTCATCGGCCTGATTCTGGGATACATGCTGTCCTTGTTTTTTTGGGCGGCCCAGTCCATCGGTTTTTTCATCGATACCCAGCGGGGGGCCACCATGGCGGGTTCGCTTCTTCCCCAGTTCGGCGACCAGGTTTCCCCCCTGGGAGGCTTTTTCAGCCAGGCCCTCGTGGTAATCTTTTTTCTCAGTGGCGGCATGGGGATGTTTCTCAGTACGATATATCAAAGCTATCAATTCTGGCCGGTGTTTTCCTTTTATCCCCGTTTGGATTCCCGGGCGGTTCCCTTTTTTCTGGCTCAGCTGGACTTTCTTATGAGCCTGATTGTATTTCTCTCCGCCCCCATCGTGCTGGCGATGTTCCTGCTTGACCTGGTGATGGGCGTGATCAGCCGTTTCGTGCCTTCCTTGAACGTTTTCTTTTTGGCGATGCCGGTCAAAAGCGGTTTGGCGGTCTTCATGCTGATCTTCTATATTTCCCTGATGATGGACTATTTCCGGGATCGTGCGCTGGACTTTGGCGCTTTTTTCGATACGGTCAAACCCTGGCTGGAATGAGCGAACAAGACAAAGACCGGAAAACAGAAAAACCCACCCCCCGGCGCCTGCGCCAACTTAGGGAAAAGGGGCAGATTCCCCGCAGTCAGGAAGTAGTCTCCGGTATATTGATGCTGGTTATCTTCCTCTATTTCTGGTTCTCGTGGGATCTGCAATTCCAGCGTTTGCAGGCGTTGATTCAGGCGCCTGCAACCTTTTACGGAATTGCCTTCGACGAAGCGCTGGAGCGCCTCCTTGAACTGGCGGCAAAAGATTTCTTCTTGCTTGTTTCTCCCTTTGTCCTCCTGATTGTAGTCTCGGGGATATTGGCCCACGGTCTCCAGTTTGGTGTCATTTTTTCCGTGGACCCTGTATTGCCGAAATTTGAAAAAATCAACCCCGTCAAGGGATTCAAACGGATCTTTTCCCTGAAAAACATGTTTGAAACCCTGAGGGCGATCATCAAGACAGGCTTGTTGTCCGCCATTTTTTACTGGGTGATATCGGCCAATCTCGCCGATCTTCTCAAGCTGCCTTACTGCAACCTTCATTGTGTGCCGCCACTCACCAGCCATCTGACCTGGAAAATTGCCGCCTGGACCGCCCCTGTCCTGTTGGTGCTGGGGGCGATAGACTTCCTTTTCCAGCGGTACATCTACCTGCGTGACAACAAGATGACCCGCGAGGAGGCGAAAAAGGACCACAAGGAATCGGAGGGAGATCCTTTGATCAAGGGCCGCCGCAAGGGGATTCATCAAGAAATCATTCTGGATGATTCCCAGCGGCGGATTTCCGAAGCCACTGTCATCCTGGCCGGCGCCCATGGCCTGGTGGGAGTGAAATACCAGCAAGGCGTCACCCCCCTGCCGGTCATTGTGGGGATCGGCCGCGGCCCCGCCATGACCGGCAAACTGCTGGCCATGGCCCGCCGCCGGAAGATTCCCCTCGTGCGCGATGAAGCCCTGGCCGCTGCCCTGATCAACCAGGCTACCGTTGGCCAGCCGGTGCCCCAACAATATCTTGCGGCGGTGGCTGCTATCCTCCGCCCTGATCCTGCCGTATAAGGGTCTTGTCACCGGCTTCTGCCAGCCTCGTTTTTTTCTGCCGGCAATTTGCGAGAATGGAATCCGGTTTCCGGGGCCAATCGTGCCCCGGGGCAAGCAACGATCGCCGGGGCCGCCGGCGTGGACCCTGAAGCGACCCGCCTGGCGGGGGAATTCAGCCGCCGGATGGCGGCAAAGGAGGCGCCGCCGGCGGCTGCCGGGCGGTCCCAGGGGCTGTCTGTGGAGGCGGAGATACTCGACCTCATGCAACGCAGCGGGGCCCGGCGGGCGGTGGGGCGGTTACACGGCGCAGATATTAAACGCATTTCAGGC
>JALSQY010000425.1 GCA_026985035.1 Methylothermaceae bacterium | reverse complement strand
TGATGGCAAAGGTGCGGCGTTTTTGAATTTCCTGCAAACGTTCTGTCATAATCAAAAATCAAGGGAAAATTGAGCATTATAGCGTGTTCACGCCATTCTCTGACGCCTTGCTTTCAAATCGGCAGGACAATCGCATGACTGCCGTTTTTCCCGATTATACTTGCTACATTGAAGCCCCCTCTCCCTCTGGGACAGGGGTTGGGTGAGGGCTTAACAGCGGTGAATGCAATAGTGTTTTCCCCTCACCCCCGGCCTCTCTAGCGGGAGAGGGCAGAATCAGTTCAAGAGAAGTCTTGAACTGGTGTGAAACAGAAAGCATCTCCTCTCCAACCTATAACTATTGATGAACGCACCGCATTATTTCTCCCCAGTCAACAAATTGCCCCATGGTTTTTTCATGATTCCAGGTCTATGGTAACCTTAATTAATTTTAAACAGGAGCACTCCCATGTCTGGCACAGACAAAAGCACACAAAACGACGGGGCATTTTTTACCCTGACGGATGAGCGCGACGGCCAACAGTACCGTTTGCCCCTGCTTTCCGGTACTTTGGGCGCTCCCGCCATCGATATCCGGAATTTTTACAATACCTCCGGCGTTCTCACCTACGATCCGGGGTTCACTTCCACCGCGGCTTGCAGCTCCGCCATCACTTATATTGACGGCGATCAAGGTATTTTGCTCTACCGGGGTTATCCCATCCAAGATTTGGCCATTCACAGCGATTACATGGAAGTCTGCTATTTGTTGCTATACGGGGAGCTGCCGTCCCCCGAAGAGAAGGCTACTTTCGAGCGGGATATCAAGCTCCATACCATGCTCCACGACCAGCTGATGTTGTTCTTCAGAGGGTTTACCCGCAACGCCCACCCCATGGCGATTATGGTGGGCGTGGTTGGCGCATTGTCCGCCTTTTATCACGACAGCACCGATATCAAAGACCCGGAACAACGCATGCTGGCGGCTTACCGCATCATTGCCAAGATGCCCACCATCGGCGCCTATACCTACCGCTATTCTCTGGGACGGCCGTTTGTCTATCCCAAAAATGACTTCAGCTACGCGGAAAATCTGCTGTACATGACGTTTTCCGTCCCCACCGAGGAATACGTACCCAACCCGGTATTGGTCAAAGCGCTAGACCGCATTTTGATTCTTCACGCCGACCACGAACAAAATGCCTCCACTTCCACAGTGCGCTTGGCTGGCTCTTCAGGCGCTAATCCGTTTGCTTGCATCGCCGCGGGCATCGCTTCCCTTTGGGGTCCAGCCCACGGCGGCGCCAACGAAGCAGTGCTGAAAATGCTCACGGAAATCGGCGATAAAAGCCGAATCCCCGAATATATCAAACGGGCCAAGGATAAGAACGATCCTTTCCGGCTCATGGGCTTTGGTCACCGGGTTTACAAACATTACGACCCGCGCGCGCAAATCATGCGCGAAACCTGTCACGAAGTGTTGGCGGAACTCGGCATTAAAGACGATCCGTTGCTTGATCTGGCCATGGAACTGGAACGCATCGCCCTTCAGGACGACTATTTCATCGAACGCAAACTCTATCCCAATGTGGATTTCTATACCGGTATCATCATGCGGGCCATGGGTTTTCCCACCAATATGTTTACGGTTTTGTTCGCCATTGGCCGCACCGTGGGCTGGGTCGCCCA
Source organism: Methylothermaceae bacterium (assembly GCA_026985035.1). Lineage (GTDB taxonomy): Bacteria > Pseudomonadota > Gammaproteobacteria > Methylococcales > Methylothermaceae > Methylohalobius. The sequence continues at coordinate 4,901 of JALSQY010000425.1, read as the reverse complement.
CTGGAAGGAAATGATCGCCGACCCAAAAATCAAAATCGGCCGCCCCCGCCAGCTTTATGTCGGCCATCCCCAGCGGGAATATATCCCTCTGGAAAAGCGCCAGCAGACCGAAATCCGCGGTTGGAGCCGGTTATGGGGCGGAGGTAATAAGAACGGGAAATAGGGCAGAATGGGCGCCGAATAAATTTTATTCACCGTTTCACTGGCAAGCGGTGAAATACATAATTAGGGGCTTTGGGCATGGTTCTTCCTCCAGCACTCTCACTATGATCAATCTTATGACGGCTCTGGCGTTTCCCCATTGGAATGGCACGTTTTTTCTGCGCGGGTCCCTTTTTATCCTTGCGCTATTGACCGCCGGTTGTGAACCGCTTCATCCCCCCTTGACCACCCGATCTTCATCCGTGGATTGGGTGCGCCAAGCTCAAGCGTTATCCCGGGCGGGAAAACATGGCCAAGCCGCCATGACCTATCAGCAGGGCGCCGGAACAACCGCCGGTGCCCAGCGGCAACACTATCTTTTTTATGCCGCCCGGGAATTATTTAGAGCGGGTGATACCCCGGCTGCCTCCAAACTCCTGATGAATGTTCACCCCGAACAACTGCCATCACAAGATCAAATCCCCTATACCCTATTGGCAGCAAAACTGGCCTTGGACTCTGGAGAACCGGGGAAGGCCTTGTCCATTCTGGACAGGCTCGTTCCCAACCAACTTTCCAAACCACAACAGATTCGCTATCACCAAATCCGGGCAGCATCGTTCGCGGTCCTGGGTGATCTACAAAACAGTCTTCGAGAACGGCTGACGCTATCCGAATTGCTTAAAACAGCTCAGGCAATCGAGGAGAACAATCAAGCGATTCTGGAAGCGCTGTTATTACTTTCCCCCTCCGAGCTTGAACAAATACGGACAATTCCCCATCGGGACATGCCAGGATGGGTGGAACTTGCCGTGATTTTAAGCCGGTATTCGTCCCTGTCCCCGGCACTGGAAAGGGCTTTATACCGCTGGCGGCTGGCTTATCCCGATCATCCGGCGAAGTACCGGCGTTTTTTGGAGCATTTTCTCGCCCAGCGCCAACGTGCTTTTCAACCCCCCCGGCGAATTGCAGTATTGCTACCGGAGTCCGGCCCCTTTCAAAACGCCGCCGAAGCCATCAAAACCGGAATTAGCATCGCTCAAAATCAGCCCGGCATTTCCTATTTCCCGGCTTTGAACTACTACGATACGGATGTTGGTGATCCGATTTCCCTGTATCACCAGGCAACTCAGGAAGGTGCCGAATTGATTCTTGGCCCTTTACAGAAAGCCAACGTCGAGCAGTTGGGACAAATCACCCAACTCAACCCTCCCGTACTTGCCCTCAACCAGGTCGATCATCTCTACCGTCAAGGTCTTTATCAGTTCTCCCTGAGTCCGGAAGAAGAAGCCCGGCAAGTCGCCAACAGCGCCTGGCTGCACAATCATCAGCGGGCCTTGATACTAGCGCCGGAGACTGCCTTTGGACAAAGGATTGGGGAATATTTCGCCAATTACTGGCAAAACCTGGGCGGCACTGTCCTGGAAATCCAGTATTTCGATAATACCCTCTCTGATTTTTCCAAACCCATTGAGCGTTTGCTCAATATTGACGAAAGCCGTCAGCGGTTTCGCAGACTCAACAGAGTCATCGGCAATGCAGTGATGGAAACCCGGATCCGGCGGGATGCGGATTTTTTATTTCTCATTGCCTCTCCCAAACAAGGAAGATTGATTCGGCCGCAACTATTGTTCTATCGCGCCGAATATCTCCCTGTATATGCCACTTCCCTCATTTACAGCGGCCATCGCAACCCACGCTGGGACAAGGACCTGGAAGGGGTGCGCTTTTGCGACATACCCTGGCTGCTTGACGGCGAATTCCAAAATGCCCCTTCCCTGCAAGCCTTCGAAGCAGAGCAAGGTAAATTCCCAGGCCCTTACCTGCGGCTGGTGGCCTTGGGTATCGATGCATATCATCTTCCCTTCACTCTGCTGGTCAATGGCCAACGCTACCCTGGCACCACCGGCGCCTTGACCCTTGAAGACAACGGCCACATCGCCCGTCAATTAACCTGCGCCGAATTCAAAGATGGCGTGCCCGTCATCTATGGGATGGCGCCCGACATTGTGACCGATGCGCCCGAGGAAAAATAAAACCGCCGCGGCAGGCAAGAGTGCGGAAGAGGAAGCGCTTGCTTTTCTGCAACAACAGGGTTTGAGGTTTTTAACCAAAAATTACCGCTGCAAGCAAGGGGAAATCGACCTGATCTTCAACGACGGTCCCACCCTGGTTTTTGTGGAAGTCCGTTACCGGAACAATCCCCGTTTTGGCGGCGCCCTTGCCAGCGTGGATTTTCGCAAACAACAACGATTGATCCGCTGCGCTGAATATTATTTGTTGCAACACCAGACTGATCAACCAGTCCGGTTTGATGTGATCGCCCTTGATGCCGGCTGTGACATTCAATGGATCAAGGACGCTTTTCAGGTAACCCCATGAACAGCACTGACCGTATCCAGCAATGCTTCCAGGAAAACATCGCCCTGCAACAAAAAACCCTGGATTTGCTGGCGCCGGCCATCGATTCCGCCGCCCGAATGCTGACCCAAGCCTTATGCAGCGGCGCCAAAATCCTCTGCTGCGGCAACGGCGGCTCCGCATCCCAGGCCCAACACTTTACCTCTGAACTCTTAAACCGCTTCGAGCGGGAAAGGCCAGGTCTGCCCGCCATCACCCTGACCTGTGACAGCGCCACTTTGACTTCCATTGCCAATGACTATCACTTCAAAGAAGTCTTCGCCCGCCAAATCCAGGCCCTCGGGAATCAAGACGATATATTGGTCGTATTTACCACCAGCGGCGTTTCTCCCAATATCCTGCAAGCCGCAAAGGCCGCGCAAGGACGAGGACTGTCTGTGATTGCCGTCTCCGGCAAAGACGGCGGCGAACTTACCCAACTCCTTGGCAACAAAGACCTGGAGCTGCGAGTACCTTCCCAAGCCACTCCCAGAATTCAGGAAATCCATCTCCTCATCGCCCACTGCCTGTGTGATTTAGTGGACAGGAATCTATTCGGAGCCTGACTCCCCAACTTCGAAGGACTTGGCCAAGCGGATCAAGGGCATTGGCCCCGGCACCATCGCCAAAAACAAGGACAAATTGCGCTTCAAGTAACCATGGCGAAAAGGGTCATCTCCGTTACGCTTTTATCTCCATAGCCCCTTTTTCAAGTTACCGCTAGTCACCCGGAAGAATATCAAATCCCCCGCTAACCAAGTATTGTCTAATTGTAAAAGCGCAAAAAGAATTGAGCTTTCAAGCCAAAAGCAATCCAGAAAGGGAATTTACCGATACAACGCACTGGTGCTTGAAACAAAGGTAGATATAAGATGTTCGTAAAGTGAACCCAGGAGACATCACGTGCCCGAAATCAGCCGATTCCTTGGCATCATTATCGCGATGTATTATAACGATCACGATCCGCCGCACTTTCATGCAAAATATGGTGAATTTGAGGCTGTCATCGCGATCGCCAACGGCGAATTGATTGATGGCCGGTTGCCGCCACGTGTATTGGGCCTCGTCCAAGAATGGCGTGCGTATCATCAGAGCGAGCTGGCTGAAAACTGGCAATTAGCCCGCCAAAGAAAAGCCTTGAAGCCAGTTAATCCATTGGAGTAATAATCATGCTGCCCAAATTGAAAGAAGCAGAATACCGGGGTGATTATCGAATCTGGTTGAAGTTCGCAGACGGCGTGGCAGGTGAAATCGATCTTGAAAGCGATTTATGGGGCGAGATCTTCGAGCCCATAAAGGAACAAATCCGATTTGCCGAATTTGAGCTGAATCACGAGCTGGGAACGATCGTATGGCCAAACGGCGCAGACTTCGCACCAGAGTTCTTGTACCAAAAACTACGCCCCGATTATTCACTCAAATCTGTCCATCAAAAAACCAATGCCGCTTAGGCAAGTTCCGGTTATATCAGAGGCTACCCGCAGTATATGGGTGTGCTGCCAAAGCGATTGCCAAGGAACTGAGCTGCGTGGGCAAGGCATGTGTTGCCGCCGCCTTCGAGGAAAGCCCTTCAAGGGCGGCAGGGATTTGGCCCCGGCACCATCACCAAAAACAGGGACAAATTGCGCTTCAAGTAACCCCGTCCCTCCTATTCTTCACGTCATTGCGCACCGCAGCCCCCCCTTTCCGAAATCCTTTCCAGGATAAAATGCACTGAGATCAAACCATTGCGTCGCTCCTGTGTCAGTCATCGAACTCTACGAAAAACTTTCTTCCGCACCCGACGACAAGACCCGCGCGCGGATTATTGCCGAAGCATTTGAAACCTTAGAGGAACGGTACCCTCAATCATCCGACGTCGCCACCCGTCAGAAGCTGCGGGAAACCGAACTGCGGTTGTTCAAGGAAATCGATCAAGTCAGGCTGGAAATCAAGGCGGTGGAAATCAGACTCACTCAGGCTATCCACCGTCAAACCCTATGGATCATCGGTTCCGTGGGCACTATTATTGCCGTTATTCGGCTATTGGAACGGCTTCTCAACCATTTAGCCCGGTAGTTTCCGATTTCAAATCAGGACAAATCCGGAAGGATGGTGATAAAGGAGAGCAAATCAACCATGCGACTTCACCGTCCACAACAAGGCACATCGCACGGTGAGCAGCCCAACGGCTATGGGATAAATCAGATAATGGCCGGTCTTGGCCAGGCCAAACAATACCAAACCGCCCAAAAGCCACCCCTTGCACCACCAGCCGGTGACGAAGCTTTCTAAAAAGCGTAGTTCTTCCAGTGTCCAACGCTCGCTGTGGTTGACGACGAAATAGCGGGTCCAGGCTTCCAGGATGACGAAATAGACAG
>JALSQY010000424.1 GCA_026985035.1 Methylothermaceae bacterium | reverse complement strand
GTGGCCATCCGCCCGCCGACCGTCCCCGTGGGGACGGCACGTTTGCGGATTACGTTGAGTGCTTCCCACACCGAGTCACAAGTGGATCGCTTATTAAATGCCTTGGCGGAATTGATGTAACTGATGGTCACTGAATTTGTGGCACGAAGCTTGGTTTGTCAGATACAAAAATTGCCATGAGTCGATTGTTTTGCAAGACATTCGGAGATGGTCCAATGCTGGTCATGATCCCGGGTTGGGCGATGCACCGAGGTGTTTGGAGTGATTGGGCTCAATCTTTAAGCAAGTTCTTTCAGGTGACCATGGTTGATTTGCCGGGTCACGGATCCAGCGCCCCCTGGCAAAAAATGACTTTGGAAAACATAGCACAAAGCCTGGCCTCATCAGTAGATGGGAAAGTGATCTGGTTAGGCTGGTCGCTTGGTGGGCTCATTGCTTTGCAGTTAGCCCGCCAATATCCACAATCGACGGCCGGCATCGTTTTAGTATCATCCAACGCCTGTTTCTTGCAAAAGCAAGACTGGCCGGGAGTTTCCACAAGCTGGTTTAATCAGTTCCGGGAGGCGCTCAGGGGAGATGCAGGCGCTGCGTTAAAGCGCTTCATTGGCATGGTTGCAGGTGGCAAATCACAAACTCGCAAATTGCGCGCACTATGGCATCAGTATTCCGCTCCTCCTTTGGAAACGTTGCTTCAAGGTCTGGATATCCTGGCTTTTACAGATGGGCGTGAAGCGTTGAAGGGCTTGCATTGCCCTGTCACTTTGATGGTGGGGGACGATGATCCTCTGATTCCTGTTGCCGCGATTCATTCCATGTCCGGTTTGGTGCCTAATTGCCGCACATTAACCTTGAATGATGCAGGCCATGCCCCTTTTCTTACCCATTCCCAGCAGATGACCCAGGCATTGATTCAGTGAGTTGGGACAAATCTCAGATGCGGCGCAGTTTCAGCCGGGCAGCCCCTGTCTATGACCAAATGGCCCGCTTGCAACGCCGGATCGGGGAAACCTTGCTGACTTTTTTGCCGGCATCCGTGCCTGGAGGTTGGCTGCTGGATATTGGTGCTGGCACCGGCCGTTGTGGTCAGAACATGCAGCAGATTTATCCTGATCATCCTTTGCTGCTGGTGGATATCGCGGAAGGCATGATGCGACAGGCTCAATCCCGGGTGTGGAGAAATCAACCAAGCTTTTTGGTTGGGGATGCGGAATCGTTGTCGTTAAAGGAAAATGTGGCTGGAATCATTGTTTCAAATTTGGCATTACAGTGGTGTCTGCAACCCGAAAGAGCGATTGGCGAATTTGCCCGGGTGCTTCAGCCTGGAGGCGCCTTGATTTTCAGTACTTTCGGCGAGGGAACGTTGGAGGAACTGCGCATGGC
>JALSQY010000423.1 GCA_026985035.1 Methylothermaceae bacterium | reverse complement strand
TCTTGGCGGAAGCCGCCGGCGAAGACCCTTTGCTCCAGGAAGCCCGGAAATATTTCGATAAAGGAGAAGTCAAAGCGGCAGTTATCCAGCTGAAAAATCTTCTTCGCCAAACCCCCTTGAATGGAGAAGCCCGTTTATTGCTCGGGCAAGCCTATCTTCGTCTGGGAGAAGCCGCCAGTGCGGTGAAAGAATTGCAAAAAGCTCGCGATTTGGGGATTGATCGACAACGTTGGGTGGTTCCTTTGGCCCGGGCGTACCTGCTCCAGGGAAAAGCAAAAAAACTGCTAAATGAAATTGAAACAGAGCCAGCATCCGATCCTGACACTCGGGCACAGGTTTTTGCGTTACGAGGGGCGGCCAAATTAATCCAGGGCGATCAGGAAGGTGCCCAGCAAGACTTTCAGCAAGCATTAAAGCTTTCTCCCGAGGTGGAAGATGCCTATTTGGGTTTGGCTCAATTGGCATTGCTGGAAAAGGATCTTCCCAATGTGGAAATCTTTGTCCAGAAAGCGTTGAAACTTAACCCCAAGAATGACCGCGCTTGGCTGCTGCTGGCGGAAGCCAGGCGTCAACATGGGGATTTAGAAGGGGCTAAAGAAGCTTTTGATAATGCCCTTCAAAACAATCCCAGCGCAATCAGGGCATTGTTAGGACGGGCAACAGTATTGATTGCTCAGAATCAATTGCCAGAGGCCCGAACAGATATTCAAAAAGCCAGAGAGATTGCGGGAAACCTTCCCCTCGTGTTTTATCTGCAGGGTTTGGTGGATTACCGCCAGAATAAGCTTCGAGCTGCCAAAGATGCTTTAACCAAAGTTTTAAATGTTGTGCCCGATCATATTCCCAGCCATTTTTTGTTGGGGGTGATCGCTTATCGTCAGAACGAATTATCTTCCGCAAAGGATCATTTAACCGCCGTCTATCGGAAGCTCCCCAACCATTTGCCCCTGGTCAAGCTGTTGGCGGCAGTCGATATGAAACTCAAACAACCCTGGAAAGCGGTGGAAATTCTTGAGAAGCAGTTAAACCGTTTCGAGAATGATCCCCAATTGCTGGCATTGTTGGGCAGTGCTTACATCCAAAACCGTCAATATGACAAGGGAACCGAATTTCTGTCAAAAGCCGCAGAGCTTGCCCCGGACGTGGCCACAATCAGGGCTCAATTAGCCCTTGGAAAAATTGCTTCCGGTGATTTGGAATCAGCCGCGGGCCAGCTTGAACAGGCTGTCAGTCTGGAGCCAGGCTTGGTTCAGGCCGATGTTATGTTGGTGCTGGCCCGCTTAAAGCAAAAAAAGTTTGACGAGGCCTTAAAAGTGGCCCGCCAGCTGGTCAAGAAAATGCCCGACAGTCCCATGCCGGAAAACCTGATGGCTGCGGCCTTTCTATCCAAAGGTG
>JALSQY010000422.1 GCA_026985035.1 Methylothermaceae bacterium | reverse complement strand
GTTAAGCTGTTATATTTAGCAAGCAAAAATAAAATATCAAATGCTAGCTCAACATTATGAACTATATATTCATCCTTTTTTCTTCTTCTATACATAGCATGCCTCAAATAAGTACAAAACAGGTTTTGAAAATAAAAGTATACAAATATTATGGAATATAAAGTATATATCGTCAAATAAAAACGGGCTGGATGAATTATTAATAAAGGTGATAAAACTTGAATATAGATAAGTAAGGATTAAAAAGCCGGCACCGACCTACTTTTCCGGCCGGTTTCCCAGCCAGTATCATCGGCGCAGGGGAGCTTAACTGCCGGGTTCGGAATGGGACCGGGTGTAACCTCCCCGCTATAGGCACCGGCTAAAAGGCAATAGAATAAGGGGAAGAGAGGGAAAATAGGAAGTAAGAGGCCAAGCCACACGGGCGATTAGTACCGCTCGGCTCCACCCATTGCTGAGCTTCCACCTGCGGCCTATCAACGTGGTAGTCTCCCACGGCCCTTCAGGCACCAAGAAGGTGCGGGATGCCTTATCTTGAGGTGGGCTTCACGCTTAGATGCTTTCAGCGCTTATCCCGTAGCAGGGTGGCTACCCGGCGCTGCCCTTGGGGGACAACCGGTACACCAGAGCCTGCCCCATCCCGGTCCTCTCGTACTAGGGATGGCTCCTCTCAAGCATCCTGCGCCCGCGGCGGATAGGGACCGAACTGTCTCACGACGTTCTGAACCCAGCTCGCGTGCCGCTTTAATGGGCGAACAGCCCAACCCTTGGGACCGGCTACAGCCCCAGGATGCGGCGAGCCGACATCGAGGTGCCAAACGGAGCCGTCGATGTGGGCTCTCGGGCTCCATTAGCCTGTTATCCCCGGAGTAGCTTTTATCCGCTGATCACACGCCCTTCCACACGGGACGTGTGGGTCACTAAGCCCCGCTTTCGCGTCTGCTCGACCTGTCAGTCTCGCAGTCAGGCACCCTTATGCCTTTGCACTCTAACGGTGGATTTCCGACCCACCTGAGGGTACCTTTGGGCGCCTCCGTTACCTTTTAGGAGGCGACCGCCCCAGTCAAACTGCCCGCCTGACACTGTCCCCGCGGTGGATAACACCGCTGGGTTAGATTACCCACACGTCCAGGGTGGTATCTCACTGGCGGCTCCACCCCGCCCGAAAGCGGGGCTTCCCAGCCTCCCACCTATGCTGCGCAGGACGCGCAGGCAATCAATGCCAGGTTGCAGTAAAGCTTCACGGGGTCTTTCCGTCCTGCCGCGGGTAGTCGGCATCTTGACCGACACTACAATTTCGCCGGGACTCTCCTCGAGACAGTGCGGCAGTCGTTGGACCATTCATGCAGGTCGGAACTTACCCGACAAGGAATTTCGCTACCATAGGACCGTTATAGTTACGGCCGCCGTTTACCCGGGCTTCGGTTCAGGGCTTGCACCCATCCCCTTAACCTACGGGCACTGGGCAGGTTTCACACCGCATACATCCTCTTACGAGTTTGCGCAGTGCTGTGTTTTTGGTAAACAGTCGCCACCGCCTGGTTTCTGCGACCCGCTTCCGCCCCGAGAGGGACGGCGTGCGGGCCCCCCTTATCCCGAAGTTACGGGGGCAATTTGCCGAGTTCCTTGAGGAGAGTTACCCCGACCGCCTTAGGCTACTAACCCAGCCCATCTGTGTCGATTTGCGGTACGGGCAGCTGTGCTTCAACGGCCGCGACGTTGTTTCTTGGCAGTGTGGAGTCAACCCCGTTGAGGGAGCACGAGGCTCCCTCTTCCCATCACGCCTCAGGCTTAATGAGGGACGGATTTGCCTATCCCTCACCCTAAGCGCTTGGAGGAGGCAATCCAATTCCTCCCGGGGCCTATCCTCCTGCGTCACGCCTCGGCCTCCACACAGCTGGCGCAGGAATATTAACCTGCTTCCCATCGGCTACGCCTTTCGGCCTCACCTTAGGGTCCCGGCTAACCCGACCCTGATTTACATTGGATCGGAAACCTTGGGCTTCCGGCGGGCAGGTTTCTCACCTGCCTTCGCTGCTACTCATGCCAGGATTCTCACTACCCTGCAGTCCATCCCTCCTTACGGTAGGACTTCAGCCCACAGGGTACGCTCCCCTACCGCTTGCCAAAGGCAAGCCCGCAGCTTCGGTGGCACGCTTAAGCCCCGCTAAATTTTCGGCGCAGAACCCCTCGACGAGTGAGCTGTTACGCACTCTTTAAAGGATGGCTGCCTCTAAGCCAACCTCCTCGCTGTCTTAGGGGTTCTACCTCCTTTCCCACTTAGCGTGCACTTTGGGACCTTAGCTGGCGATCTGGGTTGTTTCCCTCTCGTCCGCGGAGCTGATCCCTCGCGGACTCACTGCCACCCTACCTATCCCGGCATTCGGAGTTTGGTTGGGTTCGGTACCCCTTTCGGGGCCCTAGCCCAATCAGTATCTCTACCTCCGGGAAGGAACGGGTGACGCTGCACTTCGATGCATTTCGGGGAGAACGAGCTATCACGGAACGCGATTGGCTTTTCACCCCTATCCACAGCTCATCCGACGGTGTTGAAGCACCGACCGGTTCGGGCCTCCAGACGGTGTTACCCGTCCTTCACCCTGGCCATGGATAGATCGTTCCGCTTCGCGTCTGCCCCCAGGGACTAAACGCCCTATTCGGACTCGGTTTCCCTACGGCTTCGCCTAATCGGCTTAACCTTGCCCCTGAGGACAACTCCCTGGCTCATTTTCCAAGAGGCACGCAGTCAGGCATGGCAAAAGCCATAGCCCTCCCACTGGCTTGTAGGTCCATGGTTTCAGGTTCTCTTTCACTCCCCTTCCGGGGTTCTTTTCACCTTTCCCTCACGGTACTATACGCTATCGGTCAGCCAGGAATATTTAGCCTTACCCGGTGGTCCGGGCAGATTCCAACCACCTTTCACGGGGGCGGTTGTACTCGGGAACATATCCCAGGGAGACCTTCAGGTTTAGCATACGGGGCTTTCACCCTCTATGGCGCAGGTATTCCACCTGCTTCTGCTACCTGAAGGTTTTGTAACTCCCCGAGGAGCCGGTGGACTCCTCTGGATACGTCCCACTACCCCATACGGGCTAAGGCCACCGCCATGGCACCCGTATGGTTTAGGCTATTCCCCGTTCGCTCGCCGCTACTAAGGGAATCGCATTCGCTTTCTTTTCCTCGGGCTACTAAAAGGTTTTGCTTCGCCCGGTTCGGCCACCCAAGAGGGTGTGACGGGCTATTAACCCGTCGGGTTTCCCCATTCGGGAATCCACGGATCACAGCCTGCTTGCGGCTCCCCGTGGCTTATCGCAGCTTGCCACGCCCTTCATCCCTTCTGGCTGCCGAGGCATCCACCATGGACCCTTAGCAGCTTGGCCTAACCTTACTTCTTATTTTCTCTTCCCCTTATTCTATTGCCAAGTAGCCGTTAAAACGGGCTATATAATATAGCCAAAAAGTATAAGATGTCAAGTCAAAAATGGAGACGAGGGGACTCGAACCCCTGACCTTCTGCGTGCAAAGCAGATGCTCTCCCAGCTGAGCTACGTCCCCACTGATAAAGCATGGGCCTTGGTGGACTCGAACCACCGACCTTACCCTTATCAGGGGTACGCTCTAACCGTCTGAGCTAAAGGCCCCTGGCAAGTTATTAGGGGAGTCAGGTGGTTACTGGTCAAATGATAAGGAGAATTGTTTAAGGGAAAGTACTCCCTATAAAGGAGGTGATCCAGCCGCAGGTTCCCCTACGGCTACCTTGTTACGACTTCGCCCCAGTTGCCGGGCCTGTCATCGGCCCCTGCCTCCGGCCCCGAAGGGCCGGTTAGCCCGGGGACTTCCGACAGACCCGACTCCCGTGGCGTGACGGGCGGTGTGTACAAGACCCGGGAACGTATTCACGGCGACATTGCTGATTCGCCATTACTACCGATTCCGCCTTCATGGGGGTGAGTTGCAACCCCCAATCCGCACCACGACAGGGTTTTTGGGATTTGCTCCACCTTGCGGCTTCGCATCCCATTGTCCCTGCCACTGTAGCGCCTGTGTAGCCCAGGGCATAAAGGGCATACTGACCTGACGTCATCCCCTCCTTCCTCCGGCTTATCGCCGGCAGTCCCCTGTGAGTACCCGGCATAACCCGCTGGTAACACAGGGCAAGGGTTGCGCTCGTTGCGGGACTTAACCCAACATCTCACGACACGAGCTGACGACGGCCATGCACCACCTGTGCGGCGCGGTGCCCCCGAAGGGGCACCTAGTGGCCTTTCGGCCACGACACACCGCATGTCAAGCCCTGGTAAGGTTTTTCGGTTAGCATCGAATTAAACCAGACGCTCCACCGGTTGTGCGGGTCCCCGTCAATTCCTTTGAGTTTCAGGCTTGCGCCCGTACTCCCCAGGCGGGGTGCTTAACGCGTTAGCTTGCGACACGGACGGGAAATCCCCGCCCACATCTAGCACCCATCGTTTACGGCCAGGACTACCCGGGTATCTAATCCGGTTCGCTCCCCTGGCTTTCGTCCCTCAGCGTCAGGAACGTTCCAGCCGGCCGCCTTCGCCACTGGTGTTCCTCCCGATATCTACGCATTTCACCGCTACACCGGGAATTCCGCCGGCCTCTCCCGTCCTCAAGTCCAGCAGTTTGGAAGGCAATTCCACGGTTGAGCCGTGGGCTTTCACCTTCCACTTACCAGACCGCCTACGGACCCTTTACGCCCAGTAATTTCGCGCAACGTTCGGGACCTACGTATTACCGCGGCTGCTGGCACGTAGTTAGCCGTCCCTTCCTCTGGGGGTACCGTCATTGTCTTCCCCCCTGACAGGTGTTTACACCCCGAAGGGCTTCATCCACCACGCGGCGTTGCTGGGTCAGCCTTTCGGCCATTGCCCAAGATTCCCCACTGCTGCCCCCCGTAGGGGTGCGGGCCGTGTCTCAGTCCCGCTGTGGCCGGCCACCCTCTCAGGCCGGCTACCCGTCGTAGGCTTGGTGAGCCATTACCTCACCAACTACCTGATGGGACGCAGCCCCATCCTCAGGCGCCCAAAAGGGCCTTTGGAGGCACATTTTAATAACATGCCTCATTATTGGGTATTAGCCCCCCTTTCGGGGGGTTATCCCCATCCTGAGGGTAGGTAAGCTACGCGTTACTCACCCGTTCGCCGGTCGCCGGCACCCCTCCAAAAGGAGGGGCCCGCTGCCCCACGACTTGCATGTGTTAGGCACGCCGCCAACGTTCGCGCTGAGCCAGGATCAAACTCTCCAAATTATTCTATCTTCTCCACCTGACTCCCCTATTCTCTTGCCAAGTAGCCTTTACCTCAGCCGTTTAGGCGTTCCTTCTTAAAGCAGTTTATTATTTTATCTCACTTTCGCTTTTTGTCAACCCTTTTTGTCTTTATCTTTGTATCGAAAGCGGTCTTCTAATATAGACTTTTTCTCCTTATTTGTCAAGTGGTTTTTTAATAATTATATTTTAATGTGGTTTGAGATTATATTCTTATCTGTTATTATTTTTTTATGAAAAGTTTACTTTCTACTGGCTTTAATAGAGAGTTAGTTATTATATCATCTCAAAGGCTTATAATATATGCTATTTGTGAACATGGTGAGGTTGTAGAGGTTAGAGTTGAGGATAAGGAAATATCTAAGGAAACTGGGAATATTTATAAAGGTAAAGTAAAGAGGATAGTTCCTGCTGTAAATGCTGCTTTTGTAGATATAGGTGAGGATAGGGAAGCTTTTCTTCCGTTAAAAGATTTTTGTCCTACAATGCAAGAATATTCTTATTGTGAAAATTTAAAAGAAGGAGAATCAGTTATTGTTCAGGTTAGAAGGTCTGCTATAGATACTAAAGGTGCTAAGATTTCCTGTAAAATAGCTCTTCCTGGTAAGTATCTGGTTTTACTTCCTTATTCTTCTCATATAGGTGTTTCTACTAAAATACCTGATGATTTAAAGAAAGTTTTAAGGGAACACGTAAAGGAGCTTTTAGAACCATTTAATGAGGAACATTTTGGTTTTATTATAAGGACTTCTGCTACGGATGTTCCTGATGTTTTATTGGTTGAGGACTTTTTACATTTAAAGAGTTTGTGGTATCAAATTTTGGAACAAGCAAAAAGAAAAAAAACTCCTTCTTTACTTTATGAGGAATCTTTTAAAGTTTTTTCTATCATAAGGGATTATGCGTGTCAATTTGATAAGATTATTACAGATGATACTAAAATTTATAAACGTATAAAAGAGTATTGTTATAGTCAGTTTCCAAATCATAAGATTAGGATTTCATTATATAGAGCAAAAAAGGAAAGTTTGTATTCTCTATATAATCTGGATTCTGTTCTTAATAAAATACTGGGTACTCATATATGGTTAAAGAGTGGAGGATACATTGTTATTGAGGAAACAGAAGCTTTAGTAGCTATTGACGTTAATAGTGGTAAAAATTGTAGAGAAAAGACACTTGAGGATATGGCTTTTAATATAAATCTTGAAGCTGCAGAAGAGATTGCTAAACAGATAAGATTGAGAGATTTAGGAGGCATAATTGTTATTGATTTTATAGATATGAAAGATAAAAAAAACATGGAAAAACTTCTTGAGTTTTTAATTAACAAATTTAAAGCTGATAAAAAACCTGTTAAGGTAAAGGGTTTTACCTCTCTTGGTCTTCTGGAGCTTACGAGGAAAAAGTCTGAAGAAAGTCTTATGAAAAAATT
>JALSQY010000421.1 GCA_026985035.1 Methylothermaceae bacterium | reverse complement strand
GCATGTACTACTTTAAGAAGTATTTCCTGCCTTGGTATTACTGGAATGTGCTGCTGAAAGGCGGGGATACGCCCATGTGGCCTTTAAGCTGAGATTCAATCTTGACCTGCCATAATGATAACGCCGGACCCGATGTCCGGCGTTTCTATTATAATGCTATGATAAGACTTGTGTTTATCTCTACAGTGTCAAGATTTTTGTGATAGGTAATTGATGAATTGTATTTGTCGGGGGAATTTATGTTAAGGAAGGTCGCTCGCCTGGTGGGCTTGGGAGTGTTGTTGCTGAGCACTCATTTATATGCGTTTGAAGTAACCATCCAAGGGAAGAAAATGTCGCCAGAAGGCGAGGGTGAAACTTGCGTTGACATTGGCGGGACTTATCCTGGAATTGAAGTCATCCCCAGTGAAGCCGGCAAGACACCGCAGGTTTGTTTTAGTGACAGCAAGCGCGATATTTTGAGTATCCACAATGTCACTTTTATAGCTATCGGGGAACCTAATAAGGAAGTGTTGATCGATTTTCAACATACTTTCCCTCCCGGGCCAAACGGTCATATTATGGCACGCGCCAAGCTCAAAGGCTTTTTCGCCACAGCCACAGGCGTGGGTGTGCCTACCGGCGATAAAATTCAGTTCAGCGGCTATTTTTCCCAGGGTGGCCAGGAAGATTTGATTGCCGAAACTTTTGATCATACGGTTGGGGAAAACATAGAATCGGCCCTGATTGACAAAAAAGGGAAAAAGCGCTACCTAATCGCCGGTCCCAGAACCCTGAAAGCCAAATTACAGTTTTCTTTTGCCGAGGCAGGTCATAAATTAACATTGCCGGCAGGTACCACGGTAAGCATTGATCTGGGCTCCCGTTTCGAGGATAAGCTGGAAGAAATGGGAGAAGAAGCGGAGGGTTTGCTGGAAGGCGCAGGAACGCCGGAATCAGGCGGGGAAGGCAGTGAAGGCGAGGAGGCCCCGCTGGACGAAGAATTTTCTTTCTAACGAACCACTGAACGTCGTTCCTGACTAGTTTAGTGGACGAAAAACAAAACGTGCATTTTTGTTTTTCACAAAGTCAATCACTTGCAAGTGATTGACTTTGTGAGAGATTCCCTAAACTTAAGAATTTTGACTCAATGTTGGCAGCGGGGACAATAATAAGTGGCCCGCTGTCCCAAGGTGATACGTTTAATGGGAGTCGCGCAACGGGGGCACGGTAGCCCCTCCCGTCCATAGACGCTCAAAGTCAACTGGAAATAGCCTGGTTCGCCTTGTTCGTTGACGAAGTCCCTTAATGTACTTCCTCCCTGGCCAATGGCGTGCAGCAGTACTTCTTTGATGCATTGGCTAAGTCTTTGGTAGCGTTTTTGGGAAATTCTACCTGCCGCCCTGGTCGGCCGGATTCCGGCACAGAACAGGGCTTCGTTGGCATAAATATTCCCGACACCCACGACGATATGCTGATCCATGAGGAAGGCTTTGATGTTTTGTTTTCGGTTTCTGGATTTGCGATAGAGATAATCACCGTTAAAACCGTCACTCAAGGGTTCCGGGCCGAGCTTGCTCAATAAAGGGTGCGATTCGGGAGGGGATTGCGTCCACAAAACAGCGCCAAATCGCCTAGGATCGCGAAAAATAAGCCGGGACCCATTATCGAGGGTAAAGATCACATGGTCGTGGGGGTTTTTTTGATTGCGGCCAACGGATAGGCGCAGACTTCCAGACATGCCTAAATGCAAGATCAGGGTGCCGTTGTCGAGATCAATCAAAAGATATTTTCCCCGCCGCCTTACTGCTTGGATCTCGTGGCTGCTTACTTTTTTCTCTAAGTCTTTGGGTACCGGCCAACGTAATCTGGGTTGAGAAACAGTGATATCTATAAAACGATGCCCAACCAGATGGGGTTCGAGACCTCGGCGGGTAGTCTCGACTTCAGGCAATTCAGGCATTTATTTTTTGCCGCTGGATTTTGGCAATTCCGGTGCCAGCAGCTTTTTTCCACTAGTGCCGTAAAAGTGATAACGCAGCTTTTGTTGCCGGTCTAGCAGTATGAGTTCCGGTTCCCGTTGCAAGATGTCCCACTTGAGAGTTTGGTCTTTTAACTGAACGGTAATAGTTTCTTCGGCATTTGCCGGTTTCCCCGTGAAGGGACTGACCTGAATGGCGCGGGCCTGGCGCCAGGTTTCCACGAATCGGGTAAGCGCTTCTTGCGGGGCCTCAGGTTCAGACAGCCAGGTGCCTTTTTCGGAAAGGCGGATTTTCCAGCCTGGTAATATCAACGCCCGGATTTCACTGTTGGGTAACAGTTTGCGTTCTACCCAGTCGCTGGCGCGTGCGGTCAAGAGCGGGTAGATCGAGTCGTCGATTAAATGCAAAGTGTCGTCAATTCTGATATAGCGCCAACCGTCAAGGGGTTGCGTATTGCCAAAATCTATCTTTTTTTCTCCCAGCTTGACGCTGACTTGGGGTGGCGCCAGGCCGAAGCTGGACAAAGTTTCGGTTGAGACCGGGTATTGTGCCTGACTGGTTTGTTGGGGCAGGGATAATAGTTGTTCTATCCGGTATGAATCCACCCGGGCATGATAAGGGTGGATCATCTGCCAGCGGTCACCGGTTTTGTGAAGTTCTATCCGGTTTTTTTGCCGTTGTATCACAATGGTGTCCAATTTGACTGGATCGATATTGAACAATGGGGTTTTAGGTTCGTCCGGTTTGTTTTCCAACCAATAAACCCAACCCCCCAAGGCTGCCACGGCGATAACCAAAATAAGATTCAGTAGCCAGCCTTTACCTAACATCTCAACGCTTCCGCCGTTGCCACCAAATCACAACCCCGGTGCCTATGAGAATGAATGGCAGGCCCAGGAGAAAAAAGAAGCCAATGAAGTAAACCGCTGCGGGAGAGAGCGTTAATTGTTTGTCAGGCGCGGTTTTCGCTGGAATATTGATGAATTGATCGTTGTGGGTCAACCACTGAATGACGTTGACGCCCAAATCAAGATTGCCGCCATTGCCTACATAGGCATTTGCCAAGAAATCCCCGTCACCAATGACGACGACTCTTTGACCCTTGGTTTTTTTCTCTTTATCGGCTTGTTTTGATTCGATATCCCGGGTAAGGGCCAAGCCCAAGGTCAGTGGCCCTTCGCGTTCATCGCCGTCCGGATCGAATTGGATTTCCCCGGAAAGGGGACCTGTCTCGGTCCAGGAACGGGGTAACGTCGTCAGAAACGCTTCCCCTGTCAATGGGCTTTCCGGCATTGTCTCCATAGCGGTGGCTCGGGGAAACAAAGTGATGTTGCTAAAACCTTGAGTAATGGCATGGGGCGGGTATTCTGCCACCAAGGTAAACGTGGGATCTTGAATGCCCAGTAATTGGCCCGTGGGATCGACGATTGTGCCCGGGAGAAAACGGATGCCGAGAAATTGGGCGATTTCCTCCAGTCCCTTGGTCTTGCCAGGTTCCGCCAGCCACAGAAAGGCCCCGCCTTTCTCGAGATAAGTCCGGATTTGATGGACTTCGCCAGGCAGGTAAGGCACCTGAGGGCTGGCGATGACGAGTAACGTTGTGTTATCGGGCAGCTCGGGCTGCTTGGCCAAATTCCATCGATGAATTTTGAATCCCTTGGTCTGTAAGGTATGGCCAAACTGGCCCAGATCAAAATTGGCATCGCCCAAGGGCGAACGCTCTCCGTGGCCTTCCAAAAACAGAATATGGGCATCCTGGGATTGCGCCAGCCGCATCAAGGCATTGGTGAAGGATTGTTCGTCGAGGGTTTGCAACAGTTCACTGCGTTTGCCATATTCGATACGCAGTTCACCGTCCACGGTGATCCCCAATTCCCTTACCTGATCCGGATGCAGGTCGGGGTTGACAAATTCCAGGGTAATTTGCGGGTAGTGGCGTTGATATCGTTCCACCAGGTCTCGAATAGGTCCCCGTATTTCATTACTTTCCCGGGCAAAAGCCGTGATTTTGACCGGTGCCTCCAATCGGTCCAATACTTTCAGGCTGGCTTGAGAAAGAGTATGCCGGTGGTTGGCGGTCCAGTCCCACTGAAAATCAAAACGCTTGGAAACCCACGCCAACAAGCCCACCAGCACCAAAAACAGCAAGGTGAAGATGAAATTCTGCCAACGCAATTGCTGATGAATGCTTTGGTTGATTTTCATTTCTGCAGCCGGTCGTAGTCCAGGCGGCGGATACTGAGCACAATAAAAGTCACCGTCACCAAAAGAAAATAAATCAAGTCGGTACTGGTGACCATGCCCTTGAGCAGACTTTCAAAGTGCCGGAGCATGGATAAATATTCCAGCGCCTCGCCGCTGCCGGTGCCAATGGTGCCGCTCCAGTCGATGATCCACAGCAGCAGCAAGACGCCGAAAGTGGAAATGGCTGCCACCACCGGTTGCGTGGCCAGGGTGGACATATACAACCCAATGGCGCTAAAGGCGCCCAACAACAGCAGCAAGGCAATCACACAGGCGGTGAGTTTGCCTAGATCCAGGGAGGTGCCTGCCAATAGGGAAAGCGGCATAAAGGTAATCATTGCCGTGACTATCGCCATGAAGAAAAAAGCCGCCAGGAATTTTCCCAGGATGATTTCAGTCATGGAAACAGGCGCGGAAAACAACAGGCTCAGTGTCCGGTTGCGCCGTTCTTCACTGACCAGGCGCATGGTCAGCAGGGGCGAAACCAATAGCAGGATAACCGCTGCATTGCCATACAACGGGGTAACTATGATATCGGTCACCCCCGGGCTGTCCGGCATGGCGGCGATACGCGGTTGGATCATTTGAAAATATTCCACTTGGGTCAAGAACATAAAACCCAACAACAGTTGTACCACGCCCAAAATAGACCAGGCCAAGGGAGAAAGAAACAAACTGCGCAGTTCCCGGGCGGCAATGGTCAATGTGTTCATGCTTCTGCCTCGGCGGTTTCTTTTCCTTGCTGGGTAATTTCGACAAAAATTTGTTCGATGGACTGACGGACAGGGGTGAGTTCCAGCAGTCCCCAGCGCTTGGCCACGACAATGGATGCAATTTTTTCCGCTGGATTGGTCTCTTTGTCATGAAAGATCCGGTAACGGTGACGGATCTCGGATATTTGTTTGATGGATTGAACGCCGTCCAAATGAGTCAGACATTCCAGCTCAACGGGCCAGCGGGTTTCCAAAATCAGACTGGAAGCACGCACGTGTTGTTCCAGGGTGTCGGTGGATTCGTTGAGGGCAACCTTCCCTTGGTGGATGATCATCACCCGGCTGCATAGAGCCTGGACTTCCGGCAAGATGTGAGAAGAGAGAAGAACTGCGTGCTCCTGCCCCAACTCCTGGATGAGCTTGCGGATTTCCCGGATTTGGTTGGGGTCCAATCCCACGGTGGGCTCATCGAGAACCACCACATCCGGGGAGTGGAGAATAGCTTGCGCGATCCCTACCCGTTGTTGGTATCCTTTGGAAAGATTACCGATCAATCTGTTGCAGACAGCCTGCAAGCCGCAGCGCTCTTTGGCGCCTTCCAGGGCTTGCGCCAGAGACTTGCCTTTTAAGCCGTGCAGTTGACCGCAATAGCTCAAATATTCGTTGACAGTCAGTTCCCGGTACAGGGGAGGGGTTTCCGGCAAGTAGCCTAAATGGCGTTTGGCTTGTTTGGGATTTTCCAGAAGATCAATGCTATGGATGCGGATTTGTCCGGCGCTAGGCGCCAGATTGCCGCACAACATTTGCATGGTCGTCGTTTTGCCAGCCCCGTTGGGGCCAAGAAAACCGAGAATCTCGCCTTTGTCCAAGGACAAGGACAGGTTTTCCACGGCGCAGTGATTGCCATAGAAACGGTAAAGTTGTTCGGCTTCAATCAGCATGGATCAAATACTATCCAGCAATGCTTGGGTAGCTTGTTGCAAGCGGCGGCGGTTGAACAGAAATTTCCAGCGGGCACCGCCGCATTGCTTCCATAACACGACGGAACGGATGCCCGCCAGCAGCAGGGCGCGTATTTTAATGGCGTTATCGGGGTCTGACAAGTACATCCGTTCTCCGGAAACGATCACTTTAGGTCCGAGGGTGCTCAAGGTTTGCTGGTAAGTGTTGGCCAATGTTTCCAGCACCTCGTCGTCCAAGATCGAAGTTTGCCGTGCTTTGTCCGCCGCATGGGCAACCCCTTCGCGAACCTGCTGTTGCATTTTGGGTTGCTGGGCAAACTTACCCTGGAGAAAGACCAGCATGGCGCAATAACGGGCGTGTTCCGGATCAATATGCTGCCGGGCACCCAATTGTTGAAGCAGCTTGAGCAAGCCATCGCGTAAGCCTTCCGGGCCGCCATAGATATCATCTACTGTGTCGGCGTCGATTTTCAAGACGCTGGCAATGCTGCTTGCCATCGCTTCCCGGTCTACATGCCCCCGTTTGGCGATTTGTTGTACTAAGTGGACGGCTTGGGCCAGTCCCGCCAGGGCCAATGCTTGGTTGCGGTAGGTTTTAATCATAAATAATAAGATACCGAAAATCCGTAGTATACGGCAAGGGAAGTGTGAGTTAGCAAAGCTGGCTGGTGAAATATCCGGGATCGATACATTCCTAAGTTTTGAAAGTGAATGGCTATCACCGGGAATCTTTCTCGAGTAAGAAATTGGCAAATTCCAATTCTATGGGGTCGTCGATATTGGGAGTGAATGATTCGATGACCACACCGGCACAGTCCGCTTCAATAATGGTTCGTTCATCGACAATAGTGCCGCGCCAAGCCGCATAACAAGCGCCGGTACGGTAATAATACTTTTCCGCCTGCTGGCGGTTTGAGATGGTTTGCCCGGACAAATAGGGGGTGACGCAGCCATTCTCTTCCAGGGTGAGGATCTTCTCCGGGACAAAATGGCCGGGAACCGGGGCAATGGTGGTGGCGGCTTTATAGGGGCCCAAGACCAACGTTTCCAGCGTGCGAGTAATATCTTCTGGTTGCCGCAGCGGGGTCGTGGGCTGCAGATAAAGACCAAGATCGAAGGTTTTGCCTTGCCATTTTTCCGCTTCCAGCCAGGCGTGACGCCAGACATCGATGCCCAAGGCAGTGTCAGTGGCAAGTGCCGGGGGTCTGAGAAAAGGCACTTGAAGGCCGCAATGGCGTCCTTCGTCGGCCAGTTCCGGATCGTCGGTAGATAAAACCGCCTGGTCAATCCAGGGGAGTTGCCGGATGACGTGGGCGGCCCAGCCAATCAGGCTGCGGTCGCCGACTCTGCGCAAATTTTTACGGGGGATGCCTTTACTGCCGCCCCGGGCGGGAACGATTGCCAGAATCGTTTTATCTTGCCACATGCTTTTGAAACCTGAAAATATTGGGTTGGAGCTCTTCGATTTGAACCTCATCAAAACGGTTCAGCAATTTGCCATAAGCATTGGCTCGCTGCTTGACTTCTTCCAGACTGGTAGGGGCGAAAATATGGGGGTTGGCGCTGCGGACCGGTTTGCCCAGGCGCGCTTTTAGCTTTCTTCTGAATTGTTTGATTTGCTTTTTTTGCCAGCCTTTCAAATAGTGAAGCCAAGAATAATGCTCAGCGGGCATTGTACACATGACCTTGGCAATACGGTCGCTTGCCAGTTCTCCTTCCAAAGCGGCGGCGTGCTGCTTTAAATATGCCGGAATGGGTGGCGGGTTCGATGCTGTCTGCGAGGAGAGCACTTCGCCAAGCAGTGCTATTAGGGCTGCCTCAGAGGTTGCCCGGCGGCTGAGACGGATGGGCAGTTCCGGGTCCAATGCTTCATTTTTCAATGGCTGGTAACACAGTACGGGTTTGCCCAATACCGTTGCCTCGACGGCGGTGGTGCAACTGTGATGAAGGACTGCCTCACTTGCCAAGATCCAGGGAATGACTTCTCCCCGGTGAATGACATGACAGTTGCCAAGGTGGGCAGTGGCTTGTTCCCAAGGCGCCGGGTTTTCCGCCGGGTGGGGACGGAGGATGAATTGAGTGTCGGGAAACTGTTCCGCCAGCCTGGGCAGAGCGTCCAAAAAGGCCCGGAAGAGTCCGATCCGGTAACGGGCCAGTTCCGGATTGTAAAAAGGGGGGACGGGGATTTTTCCCGAGGCGATATCCTCCGGGTCCGGCAAGCGGGTGTAAAACTGATTGCGGGTGTTGACCCAATGAAAGTTGCTGTTAAACAGGACATAAGAGCCATACTGTTGTTTTAGTTTCTCTGCCTGTTTGCGGTAGATTTCCCGCAGAGGCGTTCTAAGCAGGTCAAACCGTGGGTTGCCAGTGATGTGGATCTTGCTGGTTTGTTCTTCCGGCAGACACGATTGCCAGATTTTTGCATTTTCTTTTCCCCAGGCGAACAATGCCGAAACATTACCCAGGGTCTTTGTGCCTACCCGGCGGGTGAGGTAAATGTCTTTGGAGTAAATGACCAGTCCTTCTTCATCCAAGGCCGTGACGGTATGTCCCAAGCCCTGATAGTAACGGTAATGTTTGTTGATATCCCCGGTCACACTTTTTCCCAAATATAAGCTGCGGGGGAAATGGTGGATATTTACCTTGATTGTTCTTCTATCACCTACGATGACGTGACAGCCTTGTTCGGCCAGGACGCAGGCCAAAAGGATCATGGCGTCCAACTCCCGGTTCTTGATTTCCACCGGCAGCAGAATATGTGGATGGTTGTTGATTGGCATAAATGGCGTTTATTTGTGGTAGGAAAGCGGCGTTCGGGCCAATATGTCGGCAATTTTCTGGCCGGCACGGCCATCGCCATAAATTAAATCGGTTGGGGGACGGGGCCGGTTTTGTACGGTTTGGATGGTTTGCATGATTTGCCGCCGGTCATAGCCGATATCGATGACATTGCGGCCCCGGTCTCTGCCTTGCTGGCGGCTGCCGATATTGATGGCCGGCACGCCCAGATAAGCGCACTCGCGGATGCCAACGCTGGAATTGCCTACAATGGCCAGGCTATGGTAGAGCAAGCGGAGAAAATCTTCCGGCGGCATATTCTTGAAGAAATGAATGTTGGCCGGGTTGTAGCGTTCACGGAAGGCGCGGATGCCATGGGATACCACGTCGGAACCGGCATCTATATTGGGCCAGAACCAGAGGGTCGGCAAGCCGCTGTCGTGCACCGCGTGGAGAGTTTCTTCGATTTGCTGTTGGGCGGATTCGGTTTCCGTGGTAACCGGGTGTTGGAGGACGACCAAATAGGGCCGGCGCCAATCAATCCTGGGGCCCACGCCTTTATAGGCAGCGAAAATATCCACTTTGATTTCCGGGTCTTGCATGACTTGCCGGGCGATATCGATGGAAGGACAGCCGGTGACGTGGACTTTATCGGCTGCCTCACCCATGGCGATGACCCGCTTCCGGGCCGGTTCCGAGGCGACCAGGTGCAGGTCCGAGAGTTTGGTGATGGCATGGCGGACTTTGTTATCGATATTCCCGGTAATCTCTCCGCCCTGGATGTGGATCAAGGGAATATTCATATAGGAGGCCGCCACGGCGGTGGACAGAGTTTCAAACCGGTCGGCGATGGTGACTACACCATCGGGCTGCAACGCATGAAAAACCGAGGCCAGCTCAATGATGCCAAGGCCGGTGGATTTTGCCGAAGTAATCAGATTGCCGCCTTCCAACATGGTATGGAGTTTGAAATCGATCTTGAAACCATCGGCTTCAATTATCCGGTCCGGATAGCCGAACCGCTCCAGGATAGCGGAAGCGGCAGTGACAATTTGCAGCTCCAGATCGGGGTGTTCGGCAATCGCCGCCATCGCGGAGCGGAAGCGGGCATAACTGGGACGGGCGGTAATGACGACGCAGATTTTCCGTTTGCTCATGGGGTATCCAAGTCTTGCCAACTCAACAGCTGGTCTTTACTGATACTATGGCGCAGGCGTTTGCCAATCAGCTGGTTGATTTCAAAAGGCGGAATGCCCGTGCCGGGTTTTTTGATGGTCAGATGGGATTCTGTCAAGGTAGTTCCCGCGGGCAAGTCCTCACTGGCGGTGATGCTTTTCATGAAGATCCGCCGCAATTCCCGTACCGGTTCCGACAAGGTGGATTTATCCATGGGATGGGCCAGCATGGTTTCGGTGAAGCGGATGCCTTCCACCAATTGGGCTAGTTCTTCTATTGTGAGAGAAGCGGGAACATCCGGGCCAAACATGAAACGGCTCAGCGTCACGTGTACTTCAATAATCTTGGCGCCGTGAGAGACGGCGGCCAGGCCGGGAAAAATCTTTCCCGAATGATCGGATAATCCGGCCACCCCATAGCGGTCTTTAAACAACGGGATATTGTTTAGACCAATATTTTCTGCCTTGGATGGGTATTGGGATGTGCATTGCATGACCGCCAGGGGGATGGCAAAGGGCTTGATCCAGCTTACTGCTTGGTCTATTTCATCCAGGGGGCTCATGCCGGTGGAGAGTAAAACAGGCAGGCCGGTTTGCGCCATTTTTTCTAGTAACGGACGGTTGGTGATCTCCCCGGAAGCCACTTTCCAGCCGGCAACGCCGATCTTTTGCAACAGATCGAAAGCCGGATCGGAAAAAGGCGTGCTCAAAAACAGTAGCCCCCGATCGTGACAATGTTCTTTCAGTCCTTGCCACTGTTCGGGAGTGAACTCCATGCGCCGCCAATAGTCATAGCGGGTTTCATCTTGTAGACTGAAGCGCGTCCGCCATGGTTCTCCCGGTGTGCTTTCCGCGGCGGCGATATGGGTCTGGAATTTGACCGCATCGGCGCCGGTGGTGGCAATGGCATCGATGAAGGCGTGGGCCATGCCCAGGCTGCCATCGTGAGCTTGCGCCACTTCGGCAATGATTGTGCAGGCAGCGTCGGGGCGGGGATCATGGAGCCAAGTGGATTTTTTTTCGACGTTCATTCAAACACTTAAAGATAATGGATAAAAAACAGCCAAAGGTGTGGTTGGTCGTGGGCAATAAGCTTGGGGACAATGCCCAGGTGGAAAGGATTGCCAAGGCATTGCAATGGCCCTATGAATGGAAAACCATTCATTTTAAGTCCCGTTACGATAAAGGCAAGCCGCGTTTTAAGCCTTCCCTGTATCATGTGGACTTGTCAAGGACCGATGCGCTTTCTCCGCCCTGGCCGGAGTTGGTCATTACCGTGGGCAGGCGCCCTGCCATGGTGGCGGCATGGATCAAGGAACAATCCGGTGGAGATACCAAGATTGTTTTACTGGGGCGCCCTAAACGCTATTGGGTGCCTTACGATTTGGTACTGGCGCCCGCTCAGTATGAATTGCCGCGGCATCCCAAAGCCTTTTCTTTCGGGCTGCCTTTGATGTATCCGCCACAAGCGAAAATTGACGAAGCGGCGAAACGCTGGGAAAAACGGTTCTCCAGTCTTAGCCATCCTCTGGTGGCGGTATTGATTGGCGGGGTGACGCGTCCTTACCGGCTGGACAGAAAAGTGCTCCGCGATGTTATCGAAAAATCCCGCGCCCTGGCGGGCACGGGTACTTTATATGTTTGCACCAGCCGCCGCACGCCGGCGGAGGTATCGCAAGCACTGGCCGAAATCAATGACCCGGCGGTGCGCGTCTTCCGTTGGGGCGTGGACGAAGACAATCCCTATTTTGCCCTGTTGGGCCTGGCCGATGCGTTTGTGGTTACCGGCGATAGCGTGTCGATGATGGTGGAAGTCGCCCGTCTCCAAAAGCCCCTGGCTATTTATCCATTGCCTGTCCGTTTTCCTTTCTGGCATCGTCTGGGAACGCGTCTGTCAAAAGGTTTGCTTTACCGTTCCCCCGCTTCCTCCGTGACGGGGCGGTTGGGGAGGGCATTGCTTGCCACAGGAATGATTGGTTATTTACGGGATTTGGAGCGTATTCACCGCTGGCTCTATGAACGTGGGGCGGCGATTCCCTTGGGGCAAGGAGATATTTTCAAGGTGCCTCAAGGAGAACTTGCCGACGATTTGCCCAAGGTTGTTAAGCGTATCAAAGGGTTGTTCGAGGAATAATTTAAGTAACCTCTGAACAAGTCATCCTTGGCTTGTTCAGAGAGCGATAAACAACAATTGCGATTTTTGTTTTTCTCACAAAGTCAATCAATTACAGTGACTGACTTTGGCGGCACCTCCCTATGCCGCAGGAGCCTCTGACTTAATCAGAGGCTCCTTAACGAAACGCTGAATAATTCATTCATGAATTTCCAACATCCGCAAAACGAAGAACATGATTTTGGTGGTACGTCCCCGTACCACAGGAAATACTGATTTAATCAGTATTTCCTTAATTGCCCGAGCTTGATTTCATCGCTCACGGCCAGCCCCAACGGCAGCCAGAAAAAAATCCATCCTTCCTTGGTGCCGGTCAACAATTCCCATTCATTGGGTGTGACACAGATAATTCCGTAAACCAACAACGCTAAGTGAAGGTAGCTGCCGGATTGCCGGCCTGCCCGCAAGGTGACATACAGTGCCCGTCCCAGCATGGTTAGTGCCAGTGTCAGGGCGACAACGCCGCCGTCACGAAAATTGGCGATGAAAAAGCTATGAGCGTCTCCATAACGGTAAAGCTGGCCATTGCTTAGCACGAGGGTGCCAGAGGTGTCTGTAAATAGCCCCCTGCCAAACCAGGGGTGTTGCAAGGCTTTTTCGAGCGCATCTTCCCAAATCAGGCGGCGATAGGGCATGGCCCGGAAGAGATTATCGGCAAAATCCGGCAGCCACCAAAGGATTGTGGCCCCGAGAAGTATCAGAGTGAGAATGAGAAGCAGCGAAGTCCGGTTGTGTTTGAGCACTAGCATGACAATCATACTGGCGAATAAAGCAATCAGGACGGTCCGTGTCCAACTGACGCTAAGATAAGCGAGAATGACAATAAAAACGCTGAAAAACAACAAACGGAGCCAAAACAGGCGGTGATGATACAAAGCTTGCCAGGCGATTAAGGCAAACACGCCAAAGGCAGCGCTACTGCGGATAGGATGGGTTAAATAGCCGAAGCCTTCCATGCGGGAAGCCGGGAAGGGATGACTGCCGTACCACAGGGTGATGACCAGTAAGGCAGTGGCGCCTACCCAGGGGCAGAGACCGGTCAACAAATGGTCGAAGCGATCAGGGGAGGCGGCTTTCAAACCGGCGGTTAACAGGACGAAATGGGCCATGGTCAAGGCGCCGCCGACACGGTAAATAAATTCTCTCAGATCGAATAGCGGAGACCAGAACGAGCTCAAAAGCAGATAACCTAGAAAAACGGCAATCAACCTGAACAGGGGACTTTGTTTGACGCTACGCCAGACAGGTGGAAAGTGACTGATGGAAAGCGGAACGACAAGCGCGCCATAGACTCCCCAAATAATCTTTCCGGAAGGAATCAAAATAAGAAAAAAAACAAATAGAAACCCGAAATAGGCAAGAAAAAGATTTGCCATGAATATCAATGGATTGGCGGCTCAGGCAGATTGGATTTTTCTGAAGAGTTTATTTTTGCGATGGCGCAAGTGGCCCCGAAAAGCATACCAATACCAGAAGGATTCTATTCGATGGCATTGCCGGAGAAAATGCGGGATGTTCTGTTTGGCAGCGTGAAATAAATTGGCGGGGGCAGCTGGCGGTTGTTCCGGCTTTTTTGCTACAGCGTATATGACTTGATTTTGTCCGGTGGCTAAATCAGGGTCGAGGTGGCAGTGCCGGACTTCAAATCCGGCGGCTTGGAGATAAAGGGAAAGAGTTTGCTCGGTTAAATGGAATTGATGGGCTATGCCGCTAGAAAAGGGGGTAGGGCGCGCTGGATTCCGGTTTGGGCGCAGTACATCTTTTTCCATTAGCAAAATAGTTCCACCGGGTTTCAGGACCCGCCAGGCATTTTGTAAAAAAACACGGGGGGATAGCAGGTGAGAAAGCAGGTGAATGGTGAGCACCGTAATAGCATCGAAGGATGCTTCTTCAAAATCATTCAATAAGTGGATTTCAGTCGTGGGCACTAATTGTGTGTGAAGGAGGCGCCTGATTTGTCTGGCGTAATTGAGGTTGGCAGGAAAAGGATCGACAGAAACGACCTCGGCACCCAGGTTTACCAAGGCTTGGGATAATGCCCCGGAACGGGCGCGAAGATCGAGTATTCTTAATCCTTTTGGGGTAACTTGTTGTAATACCTTCGGCAAAGCCCAACGTTGAACGCGCTTTTCTTCTGAACGAATTTTTTTGGTAGCGGGCAGGCCCGTTTGACTTCTGATGTTGCTGCCGGCATCTCCGGTAAATGCTTCCCGGTAAAATGCCTCCAGTTCCGAAGCCTCCAATCCTGGAGAAGCAAAAAAAAGGCCGCAACAGCGGCATACTGCAATTCTGCAATGATTTCTCCCCCTTTGGGCGACTATCTCTCGGTTCGAAGACCGGCACAAGTCACAACTATCCGTCCGCATTGTTTTTAAAGGCATCAAAGTGAATAAATTGGTGGTAAAGAACGTGTTTTTAATGTTAAGTACCAGATGAAACGTACTCAACTTCCTCCCTGACTAATGCTTTTGATAAGTTCCCACCAGTTCCGTCTTCTCCAGGATGTGGTTTTTCATGGCTTTTTCCAGTTGGGACTTTGTCGGTTTGCCAAGATCCGGCAATATGGTATCCAAAGCATAGAGTTTGAAAAAATAGCGGTGCTTGCCGATGGGCGGGCAGGGTCCGCCGTAACCTGTGCGTTTCCAGTCATTTAATCCCTCCATAGTGCCCTTGGGCAGTTCGTCGGGGGAAACGTTTTCAGGGAAACCGGCGGTATCCGGGGGAATGTTATACAGTAGCCAATGGACCCACGTCATTTTGGGCGCTTTGGGATCGGGCGCGTCTGGATCATCAACAATCAGGACCAGGCTTTGGGTGCCTTCGGGAATACCGGACCAGGTCAAAGGCGGCGAAATGTCCTCGCCATCACAGGTATAGCGGGACGGGATTTCGCCATGATGAGTGAAAGCCGGGGATTGCAGCGTCATTGTCATGACTGACCTCCCTTGATCGGGTTGAGCGGATAATGGGGGTAACCAGAATGCAAAAACCAATAAAGCGGCTATGAAGAGTATAAAGTTTTTACCTCTCATCGGGGCCTTCCTCCTTGCAGGCGTTCTCCGATTATTATAAGGCCTTTTGGGTTAAGGGGTTATTTTTTATGAAGTGGCGGGATATTGAGCAACACATTCAAGATATCATTGGCGGCCGATTTTCAGTGGAAAAAGCACAAGCCTTGGCGGGCGGCTGTATTAATACTTGCTGGGCTATCGAAGGGAATGGGCAACGTTTCTTCATTAAGCTCAACCGGCCAGATATGTCGGACATGTTTGCGGCAGAAAAAGAAGCGCTTAGCGCATTAGCCAATACCCACACGGTCAAGGTGCCCAAGCCTGTTTGTTATGGGGAAACCGATGACTATGCCTATTTGCTGTTGGAATATCTGCCGCTTGCCCCCATATCCAAAAAAGCGCAAAGCATATTGGGAGAACAACTGGCGGCCCTGCACGCGGTTGAACAGCCTGCCTTTGGGTGGGAAGAAGATAATTGGATAGGTGCCACGCCCCAACAAAACATTAAGCAAAACGACTGGCCGCTTTTTTGGCGGGACTGCCGGTTACGGTTTCAACTCGAGTTAGCGGCTAAAAACGGCTTTACCGGCCGATTGCAGAATCTTGGTGAAAAGTTGCAGGGGAAAATGAAAGGGTTGTTTGCCGGTTATCGTCCTTTTCCTTCCTTGCTGCATGGGGATTTATGGTCTGGCAATGCCGCGATGACAACGGATGAGAAGCCTGTCATTTACGATCCCGCTTGCTATTGGGGAGACAGGGAAGCCGA
Source organism: Methylothermaceae bacterium (assembly GCA_026985035.1). Taxonomy (GTDB): domain Bacteria; phylum Pseudomonadota; class Gammaproteobacteria; order Methylococcales; family Methylothermaceae; genus Methylohalobius. The sequence continues at coordinate 14,025 of JALSQY010000421.1, read as the reverse complement.
TCTGGCGATGACCGAGCTGTTTGGTGGCTTCGGGCAGGATTTTTATCAAGCCTACCAAGCTGTCCTGCCGTTGGATTCCGGCTATGGCATTCGCAAGGATTTTTATAATCTCTACCACGTCCTGAATCACCTCAACTTGTTTGGGGGAGGTTATTTGCATCAGGCTGAAACCATCATGGAGAAACTGTTGTCACATATACGCTGAAAATTCCACGGTGATGTATCGATTTGTCTCGGAGGTTGTGATTGATGTCGCAAGGTAAGAATAAATCCGATCGTAAAACCTTAAAATCTCGACCAAAAAGCTTGGAGATTAACAAAGAAGTGGAAGCGCTTTTTTCCAAGTGGAAAGAAGATGCTGACAAAATAGATGCCCGCAGGAAAGTAGAGGAATATATGGAACTGAAGCGTTTGCGGGAGCAAATCGGCGATGACTTGGTGATGGATGAAGATTAACGGCGGGTTTGAGGGTTGAATTTTGTTGCAGCAAGCCGCATGTTAAATTTGTAATTCCTAGACCATCAAAAGTAAAAGGGGCATTCCATGGCACTAAAAGTTGATATAAACGAGATGCTTGAGACGTTGAAGCAAGAGCGTGACGAATTGAAGGTCAAAATGCATTTGGCCAAGATGGAAATCCAAGAGGAGTGGGAAAAGGCTGAAAAGGAGTGGGAACACTTTAAAGCCAAGGCCGATGAAGTGTTGGAGGATGGCAAAGAAGTGGCGGAAGATGTCATTGAGTCCGCCAAGGTGGTGGGCGAAGAGTTGAAAAACGCCTATCAGAGAATTCGTGAGCGGGTGTGATGGCGAAATCTTACTAAGATCTGGGTCCGGAGCTTTTTTAAGCTTGCGGACCTTTTTATGTGGATGATTGGGTCGAATGGTTGGGGGGATGAATAATTGGGGGGATGAATAATCGGAATGGGATAAGCAAAGGTTGGTCGAAGACGTCAAGATGGCTGCATTTCCTGTTGGCCATTACCGTCACCGCTCAGCTTTTTTTGAGCTTGGTAATGGAAGAACCGGGCGAAGGCGAAGGTTTGGAAAAATGGGCTTTCATTGCCCACGAGCTGTTTGGGTTGGCCGCGTTGAGTGTGGTGATTCTCAAATGGTTTTGGTTGGTGGGGGGACACGATGGCGGGGTCGGGCGACTGTTTCCTTGGGATAGGGCAGGACTAGGCAGGGTTTGGGAAGACTTTAGCGGGTTGTTTTCCGGAAGACTACCAGAAGGCGGACCCAGGAAAGGGTTGCCTGCCTTGATACAAGGTTTTGGTTTATTGAGTGTGACCTTTCAAGGCACTACGGGTTTTGTCATTTTTACCCTGATTCCCCCGCAAGGAAAGTTGCCGGAAAGCTTTGAGTGGTTGCTGGAAATGCATGAGACGGGAGGTGCTTTGGTATGGCTCTATTGGTATCTCCATGTGGGCATGGCTCTGTTTCATACCTGGCGCCGGGATTCGCTGCTGCGCCGGATATCGCCCTTTAGCCATTAGCCAGCCTCAGCATAATATCAAGCTGAAAAATTTTTTATCGGCTTGGGCTAATATGCTGGCTCAGCGCCCATTGGACGTGTTCTTGTACCAGGCAGGAGGGATGGTTCAGACGTTGCTTCAAGGCTTGGATGACGGAGGCGGAAGCCGGCGCATTGCCCAAGGCGACGGCAATGTTGCGCAGCCAACGTTCATGTCCCAAACGCCGGATGGCGGAGCCTTCGGTCTTGGCAAGAAACGTGGCCTCATCCCATTGGAACAACTCAATTAACGTTGGCCTATCCAAGCCGTTTCTGGGTAAAAAGTCCGCCTCTACGGTCAATTGGGCGTGGCGGTTCCAGGGGCAGACCATCTGGCAGTCGTCGCAACCGTAAATCCGGTTACCGATTGCCTTGCGAAAAGGCACCGGAATGGCGCCTTTGAGCTCTATGGTCAAATAGGAGATACAGCGGCGGGCATCCAATTGGTAAGGCGCGACAATGGCTTTGGTCGGGCAAATATCGAGACACGCCCGGCAACTTCCACAGTGAGAGGTTTCTACTGGGGGATCGGGGGGCAGCGGTAAATCCGTGTAGATTTCCCCGAGAAAAAACCAGGAGCCGTTTTTATAGGCAATCAAGTTCGTATGTTTGCCAATCCAGCCTAAACCAGCCTTATTGGCCAAAGGTTTTTCCAAAACCGGAGCGCTGTCGCAAAAGACCCGGTACCCAAAATTCCCCGCCACGCTTTCGATTTTTTTGGCCAGCCGCTGTAGGCGCTTGCGTATCACTTTATGGTAATCTCTTCCCAAGGCATAACGGGAGATATAGCCGCGTGCGGGATTTTCCAGTACTGCCTGCATATCCTGCGGGGATTCGGGTAAATATTCCATGCGCAGCGAGATGACCGATAAGGTTCCTGGAACCAAGGCGGCTGGTTGGGTGCGTTTGTGGCCATGACGGCTCATATAATTCATCTCTCCATGGTACTGCTTGGCCAGCCAGGCCTTGAATTGCTGCTCGGCGTGGTTGAGATCGGTGTCGGCAATGCCCACTGATTGAAAACCCAATTCCTGTCCCCATGCTTTTATCTGACGGGCCAGGTGGCGGTAGTCTGAATCCATTTGGTGAATACGCTGGCTTGGAGGAAAATGACTTTATAACTTCCTATCTGTTTCGGCAAGGAGAACAGGTTTATGTTTCATTCCTTAGTGACGACGGACTTACCCCGGGCATTGTTCCGGGCCGAGCAAATACGGGCAATGGATCGTTATGCCATCGATGATCTGGGAATTCCGGGTTATGTTTTGATGCAACGGGCGGGATCCGCTGTTTTCCACGTCATCAAGGAACGTTGGCCCGGCGCTGCCAAGATTGCGGTGTTATGCGGCGGTGGCAATAATGGCGGTGACGGTTATGTGGTGGCCCGGCTGGCGCTGGATGCGAACTGTCAAGTCCAGGTTTTTGCCTTGAGTGCGACGGAAGCGCTCAAGGGGGATGCCTTGACCGCTTACGAAGCTTATCGCATGGCTGGCGGACGGGTTTCGGACGGCGTGCCTTCAAGGTTGGAGGAATTTGATGTAGTGGTAGATGCCTTGCTGGGAACGGGGCTGGATCGTGAAGTCAGTGGTGTCTACGAGCAGGCGATCGCCATGCTCACAGGCTTTGCTGGCGGGATAATTGCCGTTGATATTCCTTCCGGATTGCATGCCGATAGCGGTGTGGCGATGGGTACAACGGTCAAGGCGGATGCTACCGTTACTTTTATTGGCCTTAAGCAGGGGTTATTCACCGGCGATGGCCTGGAAGTTTGCGGGCAGATATATTATTCAGATTTGGCTGTGCCGGAAGAAGTTCTCAAATATCAATCCCCCGCCGCTTTTTTAGAGAATACGTACAAAAATTTGTTGCCACCTCGTCCGAAGACGGCCCATAAAGGTGATTTCGGCCACGTGCTGGTGGTAGGGGGGGATACGGGTTTCACAGGCGCGGTAAGAATGGCGGCCGAGGCGGCTGCCAGGGTTGGTGCGGGGCTGGTGAGCATTGCTTCCCGCAGTGGCCATGCCGCGCATTTGAATGCGACCAGGCCCGAACTCATGTGCCATGGCGTGGAAACCACCACGGAATTGCAAGCACTTTTGGGACGCGCCACGGTTGTGGCGATAGGCCCCGGCCTGGGACAATCCAGCTGGGCCAGGAGCATGTTGCAGCCCATTTGTGACAGTGGTTTGCCCATGGTGCTGGATGCCGATGCCCTGAATTTATTGGCCCAAAGCCCGAAAACCCGCGAAAACTGGATATTAACGCCCCACCCGGGGGAAGCGGCGCGGTTATTGGGGTGTAGCAGCGCTGATATTCAAGCTGACCGCTTTGGGGCCCTGCGATCCCTGCTGGAAAAATATCATGGCGTTTGTATTTTGAAAGGGGCGGGAACGCTTATCGGTGAAAAAAACCAGTCTTGCACTGTTTGTCCTGTGGGAAACCCAGGCATGGCGTCAGGGGGGATGGGGGATATTTTGACTGGTGTCATCGCCGGCCTCATCGCTCAAGGGTTGAGTCTATCCGATGCCGCGAGAATGGGGGTGTGCCTGCATGGGACCGCTGGTGACAAGGCCGCCGAAGAGGGTGAACGGGGCATGCTGGCCAGTGACTTACTCCCCTGGTTGCGCTATTTGGTCAATGTGGAAGCACACTAACGGATGGTGCTTTTTGTAGCTGATGCCGAGGCCACAGAGTCTTTCGGCGCCTGTTTATACCAGGTCATGGCCCCGGGGGTGGTTATCTATCTTGAGGGGCAATTAGGTGCCGGCAAGACCACCTTGGTCCGTGGATTTCTGAAAAAAGCCGGATTTTCCGGCAGAGTTAAAAGCCCCACTTATACTTTGGTGGAAACGTATAAGTTATCCCCATTTGCGGTGGCCCATTTTGATCTTTACCGGTTGCACGATCCAGAAGAACTGGAATGGCTGGGATTCCGGGACTATCTGCAAAAGGAAAGTGTGTGTTTTGTGGAATGGCCGGAGAAAGGACAGGGGTTTCTACCGTCGCCTGATTTGGTCATCCGGATTGAATCTCAGGATCAAGGGCGCCGACTTGTATTAATGGCGGAAAGCGGTATCGGGCGTACTATTTTGGAGCGATTGAAAACCTCATTTAAAACAAGGAATTGATCTTGGGGTTAAAGCTGATAAAATTACTAGGTTTTTAGCAACCGAAAAGGAAATGTCAACATGAGTGTGCAGGAAAGAATCGAGCAGCAATTGAAAGAAAACCCAGTGCTTCTCTACATGAAAGGCACCCCGGATTTTCCGCAATGCGGATTCTCGGGCCGGGTGGTGGAGATTCTCAATGCTTGTGGGATGAGATACGCTTACGTCAATATTTTAGAAGATCCGGAACTACGGGAGGCACTCAAGGAATATTCCAACTGGCCTACCTATCCGCAACTATATATAAAAGGTGAACTGGTTGGCGGTTGCGATATCGTGATGCAGCTTTATCAAAGTGGCGAATTACAGAAAATGCTGGAACAAGCGGCAGCGGCTGAAGAATAATTGATGGGAATCTTCCAAGGGAGCGGCGATTGCTGAAGGAGATGATGTTCAATCACTTGGGTTGAGTGACTTTGGCAGCGCGTCCGTCCGGAGAGACAACCTCGGATTTAGTCAGAGGTTGAAGCCCGGCTTAGGGATTCCCAGCGATTGACGATCTTGCAAAACAGTTCAGCGGTTTTTTCTGCATCATAGCGGGCAGAGTGGGCTTGTTGGTTATCCCACTCGATGCCCGCCGCTTTGATGGCTTTGGCGAGTACCGTTTGGCCGTAAACCAGCCCGGCCAGTGTGGCGGTATCGAAAGAGCTGAACGGATGAAATGGATTGCGCTTCAAGCCAGTGCGTTCTACCGCGGCGTTCAAAAAACCTAAATCAAAGGCTGGATTGTGGCCCACCAAAATAGCCCGGGTGCAACCTTGTTTTTTCACGGCGGAGCGAACAGGTTGAAAGATTTTTTGCAAGGCTTCTTTCTCATCCACGGCAATCCGAAGGGGATGATGGGGATCGATGCCATTGAATTCCAGCGCGGAAGGGTCCAATTCCGCGCCGGGAAAGGGAATGACATGGGCGGAATGGACTTCCTTAATCGTCCACCATCCTTCCTCGTCCATTGCCGGAATGACGGCGGCAATTTCCAAAAGCGCATGCTTTTTGGGGTCAAATCCCGCCGATTCGATATCGACAATTACCGGAAGGTATCCCCGGAATCTTTGGGCCAGTCTTGATTTTTCAGCGCTCATCAAAGTAAGTTACAGAAAAGGGAAAGCCAGTATAGCTTAATTGGGGCTCGAAGCCGATGGAGGGTTATGGTATGTTTACCCGGAAGTGATGTTCGGAACTTTCTATGACCACTTGCTAAGCTTAAAGTGCTGGGCAATTTGCGTTTTTCATAAAAAACCAAGGGTTTCCGCCTTGGGGGATAAAAAGTTTATCGGTAAGAACAATATGAAGAATCTATCAAGACAGACCAATGGTTTACTTGTAGCTCCCGTGTTTTTGTTGCTGTTGGTATTGACCGGCTGTGCCTCCACTGGAGATCCAAGAGATCCCTTGGAGCCATTCAACCGGGGGATGCAAAAATTCAATGACACCATGGATGATTACTTAATGAAACCGGTTGCAAAGGGATATCAATGGATTACGCCCGCCTTTGTTGACCAAGGGGTGAGTAATTTCTTTAGTAACGTGGGTGATATTGCTGTCACGGTCAATGATTTGTTGCAGTTGAAATTGAAACACAGTGGACAGGATGCGGCGCGCTTTCTCGTCAATACTACGGTGGGCGTGGGAGGGTTGGTGGATGTCGCCAGCAAGATTGGCCTGGAAAAGCATAATGAAGACTTTGGTCAAACCCTGGCGGTGTGGGGGGTGCCTGAAGGTTTTTATCTGGTGCTTCCCTTTCTCGGACCTAGTACGCCTAGAGACGCAGTGGGCAGTGTTGCTGACGGATTCATGAATCCTATTTCCTACACGATTTTCCCCGCCAGGATTGCGCTTTATGGACTTAAAACCGTTGATATGCGGGCAGATTTGTTGAGCGCTTCGGAAATTTTGGATGAAGCGGCATTGGATCGTTATGAATTTATTCGCAATGCCTATCTGCAGCGCCGGGAATATTTGATTTACGACGGTGAACCGCCGATAGAGGATGATTTTGATGAATTCGAGAAGGAGCTCCTTGAAGACGATGAAGTGGATTTATAGTTTCACAGTTTCCAAGGAATCGTCTCGCCGGCATTGAGCGGAATAATCTCTGCATCATCGTACAGCAAGACATCGGGAAGTTTCCAGGATTCACGTTGTAAAGTAATCAAGGCCTGGTTTCTGGGAAGGCGGTAAAAATCAGCGCCAAAGCTGCTGGCAAAATCTTCTAGCTTGGATAATGCCCCTTGAGACTCGAAAGCCTGGGCATACATTGCTAATGCAGCAGGGGCAGTAAAACAGCCTGCACAGCCGCAGGCGGATTCTTTGCTGCCTCTTGGGTGAGGCGCGCTATCAGTGCCAAGAAAGAATTTTGGATTGCCGGAAGTCACCGCTTGCAACAAGGCTTGGCGGTGGATTTGCCGCTTCAAAACGGGAAGGCAATAGTAATGGGGACGGACACCACCTGCCAGCAGGTGGTTGCGATTGTAGAGTAAATGATGGGCAGTGACGGTCGCGGCGATGGTATCGGGGCTAGAGCGGACAAAATCCACGCCTTCCCGGGTAGTGACATGCTCGAGAACCATTCTCAAGGCAGGGAAACGTTCAGTCAAAGGGATTAATTCCCGTTCGATAAATACTTTCTCCCGGTCGAAAATATCTATGTCAGGATCGGTGACCTCGCCATGGATTTGCAAGACTAAATCCAGGCGTTCCATGGTTTCTAGCAAGCCATATATTTTTTCGATATCAGTAACGCCTTCTTCTGAATTGGTTGTAGCACCGGAAGGATACAGTTTAAAACCTAAAATAAATGGGTTTTCGGCCGCGGCGATGACCTCGCTTACAGGAGTTGTATCGGTCAGATACAAAGACATCAAGGGTTGAAAGCTGGTGCTGGCCGGCAAGGCTTCGAGGATTCTGGCCTGGTAATCCAGGGCTTGGTCTACCCGGGTAATTGGCGGCCGTAGGTTTGGCATAATCAGAGCCCGGCCAAATTGCTCGGCGCTGTATTTGACGACATGGCGCATCATTGCCCCATCGCGAAGATGCAGGTGCCAATCATCAGGACGTCGTATAATTAAAGAATCCATCAAAAATCTTTCCGTTAAGATTGCAAGGCAACCACCATGATGCAACATGATGAGGAACTTGAAAAGCCGCATTCTCGTCCTTATTAATCAAAAGGCTTCCATAACTAGTTGAATTTTTCTAATGAATTTAAGAGGTGAGGCATGCCAATATACGAATATCAATGTCAGTCTTGTGGCCATGAATTAGAAGTGCTGCAAAAAATCAGTGATCCATCCTTGACCGAATGCCCCGAGTGTCATCAAGACGCTTTACAAAAAAAAGTATCCGCAGCGGGATTTCGGTTGAAAGGCAGCGGTTGGTATGAAACAGATTTCAAGAAAAGTTCCGAGAAAAAGCGAAATTTAGCGGGCGATACCAAGGAGAATTCCAAGTCGTCTTCGGAAAAATCAAGTCAATCCAATTCCTCCACCGAGAAGAAAACAGCCACTGGTTGAGCGGTGATACTTGCGTTCGGAGGGTATTGGCCGGTAATATTCCCACCCTTTACTATCAGGGATACAGAGACGAATCATGATGCGAACCCATAGGTGCGGAGAGTTAAACGAAAGCCATATTGATCAAGAGGTGGATCTCTGTGGGTGGGTCCACCGCCGCCGCGATCATGGTGGTGTCATATTTATTGACCTGCGAGACCGCGAAGGGATGGTGCAAGTGGTGGTCGATCCCGATACCCCCGAGGCGTTTGCCGCCGCAGAACAGGTTCGCAGCGAATATGTGATCAAGGTTCATGGTAAAGTTCGCCGGCGCCCGGAAGGCACGGACAATCCTAACCTTCCCACCGGTCAGATTGAAGTCTTGGCCTCCAGCTTGGAAATCCTGAACTGGGCGGAGACACCCCCTTTCCCGTTGGACAGCGAGGTGCCGGTCAGCGAGGAAGTGCGCTTGCGTTACCGCTATCTGGATCTGCGCCGGCCGGAAATGCAAGCCAAGCTGAAGCTGCGGCGGGATATTGTGCGGGCACTGAGGAACTTTCTCGATGAACATGGTTTTTTCGAGATTGAAACCCCCTTTCTCACTAAGGCGACCCCGGAAGGCGCGCGGGATTATTTGGTTCCCAGCCGGACCCATCCGCATGCCTTTTACGCTTTGCCCCAATCGCCCCAGCTTTACAAACAGCTATTGATGATTGCCGGGTTCGATCGTTATTATCAAATTGTGCGTTGTTTCCGGGACGAGGACCTGCGCGCCGACCGGCAGCCAGAATTCACGCAGCTCGATATCGAAACCTCGTTCATGGACGAACACGACATTATGGCCCTCATGGAGGAAATGATCCGGGCACTGTTCCAACAGGTGCTGAATATCGAGCTGCCCAATCCATTCCCGCGCCTGAAATATGAAGAAGCCATCCGGCGGTTCGGTAGCGATAAACCAGACTTGCGGATTCCCCTGGAGTTGGTGGATGTCGCCGACTTGATGGCGGATGTGGAATTCAAGGTATTCTCTGGCCCTGCCAAGGACCCCAAAGGCCGGGTAGCGGCGATGAGGTTGCCAGAGGGAGGGGATCTCAGCCGCAAGGAAATTGACGATTTGACCAAATTTGTCAGTACTTATGGCGCCAAGGGTTTGGCATACATCAAAGTAAACGATGCCGAACAGGGACGGGCGGGTCTGCAATCGCCCATTTTGAAGTTCCTGCCCGATGAGGTGATTGAAGGGATATTGCAACGGACCCAGGCCCGATCCGGCGACCTGATATTCTTTGGCGCGGATAAAGCCAAGGTTGTCAACGAAGCCTTGGGTGCTTTGCGGGTCAAGTTGGGGATGGATCGCGGCTTGGTGGAAGATGCCTGGCGGCCCCTGTGGGTGGTGGAGTTTCCCATGTTTGAATGGGATGAGGAAAACCAGCGCTGGGTGGCGCTGCACCATCCTTTTACGGCGCCGGCCTGTTCGATCGAGGCGCTGAAAAAAGATCCCGGCAAGGCGGTTTCCCGCGCCTATGATATGGTGTTGAATGGTGTCGAAGTAGGGGGTGGTTCCATTCGTATCCACACCCAGGAAATGCAGCGGGCTGTATTCGAGTTGTTGGGCATCAGCGAAGCAGAGGCGGAGGAAAAGTTCGGCTTTCTGCTCAACGCCTTGAAATATGGTTGCCCCCCTCACGGTGGTATAGCGTTTGGGTTGGATCGGTTGGTGATGTTGATGACAGGGTCGCTCACCATCCGTGACGTGATGGCCTTTCCCAAGACTCAGACCGCGGCTTGCCCGATGGTGGATGCCCCGGCCCGGGTGAACGAAGAACAATTACGCGAACTGCTGTTGCAGCTGCGCAGGCTTCCCCAAGAGCGGTTACAGAAGGAAAAAGCAGAGTAAACAGGTATTGAATATGACAGCAGCGTTGGCCATTCAGGACTATGCAATCTTAGACGATTCTGACTGTGAAGCCCGTATCCTGGCCGCCAAGGAGCAGTTGGGCGAGCGGCTGATTGTGCTGGGCCACCATTATCAACGGGATGAGGTTTTCCGCCACGCCGATATTACCGGGGATTCCCTCAAGCTTTCCCGCGAAGCCAGCCAGTCCAAGGCCGAATACATTGTATTCTGCGGGGTTCATTTTATGGCCGAGGTGGCCGATATCCTGTCCCGTCCCGAGCAGATCGCCATTTTGCCTGATTTGGCGGCTGGCTGTTCCATGGCTGATATGGCTGACTTGCCCAAGGTGGAACAGTGCTGGCAAGAATTGCAAAGCGTCCTCGATGTGGAATCAAAGGTGACGCCTATTACCTATATCAATTCCGCCGCGGACCTCAAGGCTTTTTGCGGACGTCATGGCGGGATTGTCTGCACTTCGAGCAATGCCGGCCAAATTCTCGATTGGGCCTTCGCCCAGCGGGAAAAAGTGCTGTTCTTTCCGGATCAACACCTGGGGCGCAATACCGGCGTGCAAATGAGGATTCCCTTGGAAGAAATGGTGGTTTGGGAGCCAGGAAAGCCGCTGGGGGGGCTGACTCGGGAACAAATCAAAAACGCCAAAATGATTCTGTGGCACGGTTTCTGTTCCGTGCATCAGATGTTCCGTCCGGAGCATATCGATCAGTTCCTGGAACGCTATCCGGAAACCAAAGTGATTTCGCACCCCGAGTGCCGTTATGAAGTCTGCCAGAAGAGCCATTATCTGGGCTCTACCGAAACTATCTTGAAAACCGTCCGCCAAGCGGAATCTGGCAGCCGATGGCTGGTGGGAACGGAATTGAACTTGGTCAACCGTTTGCGCCAGGAAATGAATCCTAAGGGGGTGGAGGTGCATTTTATGTCCCCCATGGTGTGCATGTGTTCCACTATGTTCCGTACCGATCCTCAACATTTGGCCTGGGTGCTGGAAAATCTGGCGCAAGGCAATGTTGTCAACCAAATCAAGGTGCCGCAAGACGATGCCCGCTACGCCAAGTTAGCGTTGGACCGGATGCTTGCGTTGGCTTGAAATGCCCTTGGCACAGGTAATTCCTAATAGGATCAGCCACCAAGTGGCGGGCTCTGGTATTGCCCGCAAGGCGGCTTCACCGATGATGGCATGAGTGGCGGCAGTGGGGTGGATGCCATCCCAGAATAAATAACCAGCAGGATTGGCAATGCAATCCTGATCTGCAGCGCAGGCGTCGGTGACATTGACCAGTCCGAAGCTGGCCGGGTCGGCGGCAGCCTGGTTGAGTAATCCGAAAACGTCCAAGGCAATAATGTCCAGTCCTGGCGTGCCGGAGAGTGAGTTCAACAAGTCACCGGCGGCGTTATTGAACAATTGACTGATAGTGGTTGCGGCGGCGGCTGCATCAGGCCCGAGAGACCGGATCGCGGGCGTTAAGCCTAAATCTGGAATATTTGGCACTAGAATATGCTGGGCACCTTCGCTGGCAAGTTCATTCATTATTCCGGCCAAGTCATTGGTGAAATGAGTGACAAAGGCAGTTGCGGCGTTTTGATCCCCCGAGGTCAACACTGCGGCAACGGCGTCCCGCGCATCATTGCCCCCGCCCCATACTACATACAAAGTATCTATGGGCGCGTCAGGACCTGGGGTGGAATCAATAGCCCCAAGAAAGGTATCCACTTGATCGCGAACACTGGGAGGAACGGTACCACTTCCAGCCAGCCGGGCGCCGCCGAAAGCGTAATTGTCACCGCCCAGCAAACTGGGTTGTAAATCGAGCCCTAATTTGCCGGCCAGATGCTCGGCCCAAATAGGACCGTTAGTGAGTGCGGGTAATAGGGGTGCCGGGCGGTTGTAGGGGGCACTGGGGATGAATTCGTTGCCTGAGATGGGAACCGGTGTTGTCTGTCCTGCCAAGAGCAAAGAGACGTTGCCGTTATCTGACAGGCTGTCGCCAAATACTGTCAGTCCACTAAAGGGAATGGCCAAGCTAGGTAGGGGCAAGACAAGCAAGCACCACAAGAAAAAGAATCTTTTTTGGGATTGATTCATTGTCTCTTCCTCATAGGAACCTCTGAACAAGTCATCCTTGGCTTGTTCAGGGAGCGAAAAACAAAAATTATGATTTTTGTTTTTCTTACAAAGTCAATCATTTACAGTGAGTGACTTTGGCGGCACATCCTTGTGCCGCTGGAGCCTCTGACTTAATCAGAGGCTCCCTTGTTGTTCGATAAATGAGCAACCCCCAACGGGGAGTGGGCCTGCTGGGAGCATTGAACCTCAGTTTACGAGTTAGGGAAAGGGCACGTCAACTCAAAGAGGATTGATTTTCGTTGTGGGTGTTATTTCTGAGCTTTGTTTTTTCCCAACAGCAGAAAATGCGCCATCTTTTCCGCTTTGGTTTTCAAGTAGCTCAAATTTTCGTGGGTATGTCCCACCTCGATAGGTATTCGTTGGCTGATCTCAATACCATATTGCTCCAAATCTTTAATTTTTTTTGGGTTGTTGGTAATGAGTTGAATCGATTTGATGCCCAAATCTTGCAAGATCAAAGCGGCGATGCGGTAGTCCCGTTCATCGGCTTGGTGACCCAGCTTTAAATTGGCGTCCACGGTATCCAAGCCCTCGTCTTGCAGATTATAGGCCTGGAGTTTTTTGAACAGGCCGATTCCCCTGCCTTCTTGGCGCAGATAAATCAATATTCCACATCGTGCCTGCCCGACAATCCGCATCGCTTCATCCAATTGCTCGCCACAATCGCAGCGATGAGAGCCGAAAACGTCGCCTGTCAGACATTCGGAATGAACCCTAACCGGGACGTCTGATTGACCGGAAACTTCTCCGTGAACCAGGGCCAGATGTTCTTTGTGATCGATATCGTTTTCATAATAATGCAGGATAAAGTCCCCGTATTCAGTCGGGATCCTGGCCTTGACCGTGTTTTGGATTTTATTTTGGCTCATAAATTAGCGTGACGCCTGGGCAGTTTTATAAAGATTGCACATATAGACCACGGTGCAATGTGATGGTTTAGCCGTTTTCTAGGGCGCTAAGAGAAGGGAATTGCTCGATGAGTCTTTCTACTTCTTCTTCCGCTGGCATCTGTTTGTCCGCCAAATTGAATAATTTCATTGTGGCGGCAGCAGTGATAATAGGATCCAGGAAAGCCGCTTTAATCCAGCCAGACAGGATCAAGGCAAAAATATAGTTCCAAACGCCAAAATCGGTAGGAACGGCATTGTCAACCCACATCACAACCTTTAAAAGCAACCAAAAAGCGGCCAATAACAAGGTCAGTAGAAAAGTTAACAAAATACCGGCATATTTCAATAGCGCCTGATGATGGGCCGTAAAGACAATGGCGCCGTTGCGGCAGGCAGAGAGGCGGTTTTCCCTGAAGGCAAAAGCCAAAATGGCTTGGTTGTAGTACCCCAGCAACAAATAAGGGAGCCCTTGTTGAATGATTCGCGCCAAAGATTGGGGTAGCGCCTGGATCCTTTTTTGCAGGATTGGGTGTTTAACAAGGGTTTCTGTAATTACTTGATGGATTTTTTGCTGGAAGGCACGCGTTTCTTGGAGGTTTGGGAACAAGGGTGCGACGAGATCTTGCAGGTATTGAATTTGAGCCTTTCCCGGTGGTAATTCCAGGTTGCAGATTTTTCTGACCATGGCGGCCAGGTGTGGCAGCTTGAAATGATAAAACAACCAGAACCTGAAGCGGAAAATCAGATACAAACCGATGCCGAGTCCCAGGAAAGCACCGACCTGGCCCCAAAAACCCGGGTTTTCTCCAAAGGAGGCCAGGCCAAAGAATGTGCCCGCGCCCATAAGGATTGCCATGATCCAGCCAACGGTTATGGCGCCATACACCAATAGACGACGGGTCATGATTGGCATGGTGCGTT
>JALSQY010000420.1 GCA_026985035.1 Methylothermaceae bacterium | reverse complement strand
CACAGTCAAGACAAAATGATCATTGCCCTTGGATACGACCGGCCTTTGGGGGTCGATATCGAATCAATACGGCCTATGAAAACAATGGCACGTATGGCAAAGCGCTGTTTTTCGCAGCGAGAATGGGAAGCGTGGTCGAATCTGCCAGAGCCGGATCGGGAAACGGCTTTTTTCCGCTTTTGGACCCTGAAGGAGGCGTTTGTCAAAGCCGATGGCCGGGGATTGGGGTTGGGGATACAGCGGTGCGCTTTTAGCTTGCAGGAAGATTTTCCAAAAGTGACGTCAGTGCCGCAGTCGTGTGGTAAGCCTGGGGACTGGTCTGTCTATGAATTGGTTGTCGAACAGGGCTTCAAGGGAGCTTTGTGCACTCAGGGGGCATGTCAATTGATTTATCGGGGTCTGCCGGGAGATCTGGGGCTACCGGCGTAGGCAGCGTCCGTTGAGGGCATCATAAATAGGCGTTGGGCGGTTGAGTTTACCAAGGTGTCCGGGGAGGATGTGTATTTCTTTTACTTGCCTGAAATAACGTCTGACCTGGAGGGCAGTACGTGCCGGCCGTGAGCCTGCCGGATTGGCGCTAGTGGAGACCAGCGCGCCTGCAAATGCCTTGCACAAGGCGGAAGCGGTTGGATGGGCGGTGACTCTGACGGCAATGGTGTTGTGTTCGCCGCAAAGCCAAGGAGGAACGTGTGGTGAAATTGGCAGCAACCAGGTGATAGGCCCGGGCCATGTGGCGAGGATGCGTTCGAGTATGGGTTCCGGGGGCAGGGTAATAAATGGAAGCAGCTGTTCCAATGCTGAGGCAATCAAAATCAATCCTTTTGCCATTGGACGTTGCTTCAATTCAAGCAGTGAATAGACGGCAAAGAGATTATAAGGATCACAACCCAAGCCATAAACGGCTTCGGTAGGATAGGCGATAATGCCGCCTTGGCGGACGTGTCTTACTGCCTGCCTAAGCTTCCAGGAAGTGATTGACGCAGTCATAACAGCTACTTCAATTGGAGTGTATAGAGGACTTTGGGAGATGTCATGTGCTCATTCAAAGAGGGTTTGATGGCGGTCATTCAGAACGCCAGCATCCCCCGTTTTTAATACGACCTACGATTCTAGGGAGTCTCTGATTAAATCAGAGACTCCTGCGGCATATGGATGTGCCGCCACAAAGTCAGTCACTGAAAGTGATTGACTTGGCTTGTTCAGAGGTTCTCTGAGGGAACGAAAAACTACGAAGCCTGGGCTGCCGCTGGTATTTCAGTGGTAGGATCTTCTCCTTCGTAGGGAGTTGCGTAATTGCAGCTTTTCTGAGGGCAGACTTTCTCGGTTCCCCGCCGCTTGGTGGTTTTGATGGTCAGAATGGGCCAGTTGCAGATTGGGCAAGGTTCGGCTACCGGTGGGTTCCAAAGGGCGTATTTGCATTTAGGATAAGCCGAGCAGGAATAGAAGATTTTGCCGTTTCTGGATTTGCGCTTGAGTATCGTGCCCTTTTTGCATTGGGGGCACTCAACGCCCGTATCTTCCGGTTTTTCCAAGGATTCGATATGCCGGCATTTGGGATAATTGCTGCAGCCGATGAACTTGCCATAGCGGCCGGTTTTGATTTGCAAATCCCCGCCGCAGTCGGGGCATTTCCTGTCCAGTGATTCCGGCTCTTGTGCCTCATTGGTAGTACCATCGAGGTTGCGGGTATATTTGCATTCCGGGAAATTACCGCAGCCGATGAAACGGCCATTACGCCCCAAACGAATCGCCAGTTGTCCGCCGCATTCCGGGCATTTTTCGTCGATGGGCTCTTGCGTGACATCCTTGCGTTGCACGCTGGATTCCTTGTCTACCACCAAACTTTTAAAGGGATTCCAAAATTCCTTCAATAACCCTACCCATTTCTTTTCGCCCCGGGCAATCGCATCCAATTGGTCTTCCAGGTCCGCGGTAAAGTTATAGTCCACATAACGGGTGAAATGCTCGGTTAGAAACTTATTAACGATCCTGCCCACGTCAGTGGGTTTGAAGCGTTTGTTTTCCAGTACCACATAATCGCGTTGCTGGAGGGTGGAAATGATGCTGGCATAGGTCGAAGGACGGCCGATGCCATGTTGCTCCAATGCTTTTACCAAGCTGGCTTCGCTATAGCGGGGCGGTGGCTCGGTAAAATGCTGCTGGGTGATGATATCTTCCAAGGCGACCGGTTGACCCTCCTTGAGAGGCGGCAGAATTTTGTCTTTGTCGTCTTGCTCTCCATCGTCCTTGCCTTCTTGATAGACGCTCATGAAACCTGGATGAGCGATGGTCGATCCGGTGGCCCGGAAGAGGTTTTCTTCATTGCCGCAGGCCAAGTCGATGGCCACGGTATTCAATGTGGCGTGAATCATCTGGCAGGCGACGGTGCGTTTCCAGATCAACTCATAGAGTTTGTATTGTTCGTTGGTCAAAAAGGGCTTGACCTGATCCGGCAGCCGTTTGACCGAAGTCGGACGAATCGCTTCGTGGGCTTCCTGGGCATTTTTGGATTTGGATTTGAAAACTCGCGGTTTGGCGGGCAAAAAGTCCTTGCCATAACGCTCGGCGATGAGGTCTAAAATCTCCATGACCGCCTCTTGCGCCAACTGGGTGGAATCGGTCCGCATATAAGTAATTAAACCGACGGTTTCACCGCCAATGTCAATTCCCTCGTAAAGCTGCTGGGCTACCGACATGGTGCGGCGGGTGGTGAAACCCAGTTTTCGCGAGGCTTCTTGTTGCAAGGTAGAGGTAATGAAAGGCGGCGCCGGATTGCGTTTGCGCTGCTTTTTCTCGACCTTGACCACTTTGAGGTGGCCTTGAGCCAAGTCCAGCAGAGCCTGGCGGATGGAGGTGGCTTTTTCCTCGTCGGTGACGGTGAATTGTTTGATCTTTTCGCCTTTATACTGCACCAGTTTGGCGCTGAAACCCTTATCTTCCGCTTTGCAGGCAGCGTCAATGGTCCAGTATTCCTGGGGCTCGAAATTCTCGATTTCGATTTCCCGTTCGACAATCATGCGCAGCGCTGGGCTTTGCACTCGGCCTGCGGAAAGGCCGCGGCGGATCTTTTTCCACAACAAGGGGGACAGATTGAAACCGACCAGATAATCCAATGCCCGGCGCGCTTGCTGGGCGTTGACCAGTTCCATGGAAATGTCGCCGGCTTTCTCCAACGCTTCTTGTATGGCGCGTTTGGTGATCTCGTGGAAAACGATCCGGCGCGCGGGCTTGTCTTTCAGCAGCTTGTTTTCTTTGAGAATTTCCAGAATGTGCCAGGAAATCGCTTCGCCTTCCCGGTCCGGGTCAGTGGCCAGGTACAAGGCATCGGCTTTTTTCGCTTCCTGCTTGATAGCCTGTACGTGCTTGCGGTTTTTGTCGATCAATTCATATTTCATGGCGAAGTCATGGTCGGGATCGACAGCGCCTTCCTTGGGTACCAGATCGCGCACGTGACCGTAGGAGGCCAGGACTTTAAAGCCAGGCCCCAAATATTTGGCAATGGTTTTCGCCTTGGCGGGCGATTCGACGATGACTAAATGCTGTGACATGAAATAAAAATCAAAGGATTAATGTAAAGCAGCCGGTGAATTGTCGTAAACCAGATCCTCCATGCGGGAAAATGCCGCTTCCTGGTCTGGCTGGCTGAAAAGCACCATCAGGACAATCCATTTCAGATTATCCAAGGTTAATTCCTCGGCGCTCAATGCCATTGCCCTGTCAATCACCAGCTCCCTGTTAGACGAGGTGAGGATGCCACTTTGTTCCAGAAAGACCAGCAAACCACGGCATTCTTTATCCAATTTGGCGATTTCTTGCGGAGCATAGACCCGGAATGTGGGAATGGTCGTTTGTATTGCTTGCCCTTGAGTCAAGGATTCGAGCCAGCTAAAGGCTTTGTCAATATCCTGATCGGGGAATCCGGCAGCCAAAAGTTCAGTCCTGATCGAGTCAGGGTCCGGCATCATGTCAGGATCTTCGTCCATATAGTTTTCAAATAAATAGAGCAGTACTTCAAATACGTTTTCTTTCATAACGCCTCGCTTCCAGGCCTTGGAATCGTTTAACGAATCCGCTGGTAGTAACCGCCAGCCGTGGCAGTGACGTACCCTTGCAGTTCCAACACTAAAATCATTGACGCCACATTTTCTGCCCGCATGCCAGTGATTTCTACCAAACGGTCCACCGAGGTCGGTGCGTAATCGATGTTATTTAATAAGTCCCGATAATCGTCAGTGAGTTCAAAAGTAGTTTGGGATGCCTCCAAAGGATAGTTGTCTTTCGGCTTCGGGTGAATCAGGTTGAGCTCTTGCAAAATATCTTCTACCGTTTCTACCAGTATAGCCCCATCCCGGATCAAGCCGTTGCACCCTCGTGCCAAGGGATTATGAATACTGCCAGGCATGGCAAATACGGCGCGATTTTGTTCCAGCGCGTATTTTGCGGTAATCAAAGAACCACTCCTAATCGCTGCTTCTACCACCAACGTTCCCAGGGATAACCCCGCTATGATCCGGTTCCGTCTTGGAAAATTTTGGGCTTTTACCGGTGTTCCCGGCGGGAATTCTGACACGATTGCGCCCCGGGTGACAATCTTCTTGGCAATTTTTTTATGGCGGGCGGGATAAATCCGGTCGGGACCGGTGGCTGCTACGCCAATCGTGATCCCTTCTGCGGCCAGCGCGCCTTCATGGGCGGCGCCGTCGATGCCTATGGCAAGACCGCTGGTGATACTTAAACCGAGCCGAGCCAGTTCGCGGGCAAAGTCGTAGGCGAGTTGGCTACCATTTGGAGTTGGGCTGCGACTGCCCACGATGGCCAGTTGCGGCTGAATCAAAACATCCACGTGGCCGTG
>JALSQY010000419.1 GCA_026985035.1 Methylothermaceae bacterium | reverse complement strand
CAATAAACCGGCTTTTTCATTGGGCAGGTTAATTATTTCGGCGGCTCTTTTGTCCACGGTATCGCGTATTTTTCCGCCTTTGCGCAGGATGGTCAACACGTGGCCTTTTTCGAGTCCGTCCCGGCTGCCTCTGTCGATGACGACAATGTTATATTGGCCTATCTGCGAAACGCCGTCTAAAACGTTAATAATACGGCCGTCAATCTTTTTGCTGGGGGGGTGAGGTTGATAATTCAGCGCTACTTGTTCTTCCTGAATTGGCAATAACCTATCGCCTACCAGGATTTCCCGGTTACTGCGGGTGACTGTCAAAGTGGCGGGGTCACCGCCTTTTTGCATATGGGTATCGGCGACGTACATCGCCTCATAGCCAAGGATTTCCTTGGTTGTATGATCCCGAAAGGCTTTTCCCTGGCGGAAGACAGTAAATCCTTGGGTATTTTCGCTGTTTCCAATGCCACGTACATAGATGGTGTCACCGGTACCGCCGATGATACGGTTATCTGTCAGGCTGACAATATACGGAGCGTGCTTGATTTCTTCCTTGCTGACAACCCGGGGGGAGGTGAGGAACTGGCGGATGGCCTCATAGGGAATGGTGGGAATGGCTTGTTCGATAGGCGTTTCCCGGATTTGTGGTTGCAGTTTTTCTGTGTCGCCCTGGACATTTTTAACGTTTCCCCGCTGCAAAGTTAGCTGCGGTTGTCCATCTACCCATTCCAACACGATCACATCGCCGGGATAAATCCAGTGGGGATCTTTGATTTGCGGGTTGGCATGCCAGATTTTGGGCCACTGCCAGGGATTCTTGAGAAAACGGGCGGCGATGTTCCAAAGTGTATCTCCTTTGACGACCGTATAACGTTCAGGGGGATTGTCCGCTAGCGGGATTTCTTCCGCCCAAAGAGAAGTGCAAAATATCAATAAGATAAACAGGATCGAATGGATACGGCGCATGTTTTTCATTCCTCCAAGAGATTGTCCGCCTCGGCTGCCCCATGGGTTTAAGAAAACTTTCAGGTGTTTTGCCGGTCCTAAAGTTAACGAATTCTGGTGAAGCATTGGGCTTCTGTCGTTCAAAGTCTAGTGCAATTCAGCTAAAATGCCAGTTTCAGTTCGATGCCAGGAGAAGACGATGGCCTTGTTGGAGATTCTCGAATTCCCCGATGAAAGATTACGCAAAAAAGCGCTGCCGGTGGCGGAAGTAGACCGTGCTATCCAGCAATTGGTGGACGATATGCTGGAAACCATGTACGAGGCGCCGGGGGTAGGATTGGCGGCGACCCAGGTTAACGTTCAAAAGCGTATCATAGTCATTGACGTGTCAGAGGACAAGGATCAACCTTTGTGTTTGATCAATCCTGAAATCCTGGATAAGGCAGGCAGCGAAGAAAGTGAAGAAGGCTGTTTATCGGTGCCCGGAATCTTTGAAAAAGTCCAACGGGCGGAAAAAGTCAAAGTCAGAGCCCTCGATCGGCAGGGCAAGCCTTTCGAGATAGATGCCGACGGTTTGTTGGCAGTTTGTATTCAACACGAAATAGACCACCTAGACGGCAAATTGTTTGTGGATTATTTGTCGCCCCTCAAACGCCAGCGGATCAAGAAGAAATTATTGAAAAGCCAGCGCCAAAATAAGGACAAAAGTCCGGCCAGGGCTGTGATCTAAGCATGCGAATTGTTTTTGCGGGGACGCCGGAATTTGCCGTCCCCAGCCTAGAAACCTTGCTGGCTTCCAATCACCAAGTTGTTGCCGTGTATACACAACCGGACCGGCCCGCGGGGCGGGGCCACAAATTACATCCCAGTCCGGTTAAAACCCTGGCGTTGGCTTATCAGGTGCCGGT
>JALSQY010000418.1 GCA_026985035.1 Methylothermaceae bacterium | reverse complement strand
GTTCTTCGAGGGCTTCGAAGGCCTCGGCGATGATGCGGGCGCGGGCCTCGTCGTTGGGTGCGGTGCGCAGGCGGTCGTAGAGGTCGAGCACGGAGGAAGACATCAGTCGTCACCGGTTTTGATATATCAAAGATTATGTAAGTTTATCATCGATTGTGGTGAAAGGTTTCTTTCATAGAGTGGGTGTTAGCCCAACCCGATATCGATGCCTTGTAATGCAGCATTTTGAACTTCGTTTTAAAAAATACAAAGACTTACAGCCCTAATTGTCGAGGTTGGGGGTTACGGGCTCCCCGCTGTCGCCTACGCCACGGGAGGTGTGGTGGGCAAAATTTACAATATAGGAAATTACACTGAAGGGTTGGCTATAAGGCCGGTCGTTACCGGACTCCCCAGGGATAGATATCGATGCTGCCAATGATTTCCCCGTTGTCCCGTCGGATGGCTACTACGATATCTTTTTCCTTGCCTACCAGCGGGAAGAAAGCGAAGTCTTGGGTTTTTCCTTGTTGCTTTTTCAGAAAGGCCCGTAATTTTTCTTGTTTGGTGTCGTTGTCGAAAATTTTAGCCGGGTCCCAGGCGCGCTCGAGCATATCACCGAGATGTTGTTCGATGGGTTCGTAATATTCAGGTCTTAATTCTAAATCTGGCTTTTTATGGAACACTACGCTGAATAACAATTGGTTTCTTTTTGATATATCTTCAGGAAGTTTTGCATATACTAATTTGGGTCGCCATAATTTAGAAATCTTAATTTCTTCATACTTTGCTTCTTTGGAATTAACGCTTTTGGCAGGTACGAGCACAAATCTATCCACTGAGAACGCAATAAAAGCAGGATGTCCTAGATAAAGGGTATAGATGCCGTAAAATAGAGCAGACAGTTGAACAATGATGATGACTGTCAGATCAAATTTTAGCTGTGGCTTATTCTTCTGGTAAAAGATAAAAGTCAATACAGGGCCTAATATCAAATCTACTGTGATAAGTATGATTAGTATTTTTTTCAGGCCGCTGATTTCCCGGAATGGCTCTGGATACCATACTGAGAAGATAATAAGCAAAAGAACGGTTAGTACCAGTATGCTCCCTAAGAAGTGCAAGGATGAGGCTTTGACTTTTTGGAGCAAAAGTGACTTCATTATTGCCGATTAAGGTTTTGTCAGGAGCTTGGAATGATCCAAGCCCCTGCTAAGAGGGGCTTGGATGTTTTTAGGGTGGGTAACTATCGGCAATTCGCAGGTGCAAAACGGGCTGGAAGTGTTCCAGCAGCGCCAAGACCAAAGGCTGAACCTGCGGCCTTACATGCCCAAGAAATTGCATCTTGAGGTGGTGTGAATGGAGCTGTAGCATCAGGTAACGCGGCTGGAGCTGCTGCGCCGCCAGTATAAGGCACCAACACAAGCGTATTAGCACCAGCACCACCGCTGGCACGGGGAGTATAAGTAATGGTAATCTCACCTGTAGTTGGGGCAATCGCGAGAGCTGAGACATTGTCAGTTGCGCTTGGAGCGGTCCAACCTGCGGCATAGCCATTTGCGGAATCGTTGCCGGTAGTCAGAATATCGGCAACGTTTGCTTTTGCTGCTCCAGCCAAGGATAGCCCTTCAGTTACTCTGGAGCGGACCGTATAATCCTGATAAGCAGGCACCGCAATCGCCGCCAAAATCCCGATGATCGCCACCACGATCATCAATTCGATCAAGGTAAAACCCTGTTGTGTACGTTTTATCATTGCATACTCTCCTGTATTAGAGTGGTTAAAGAAATTTGTAAAAATGATTTACGAATTGAGATATAGCAAAAGCCTTGCCAACTTTCTTATGGCTTTTTTATCAACAAGTTAGCGTTTTGTCTTGCAGACAGGTGACGGGTTTGGGTTGAATGAGATGTCGGAAAGTGACAAATTTTGTCACCTGGGGCGATAGGCTTATTTCGGCCACACCCGCCAAAGGATGGCCATGAGCGCGGCGAATTGGGAGAGCCAGAATATAAAATTCCACTTCAGCAGGCTGGCTTGGGTTTGGGCGATTTTTTCAGTGAGGTCGGCGCGGGTTTTTTCGATCTCCACCCGAAGCCCGGCCTGGACTTTTTCAATGTCCAGCCTGAGTCCGGTGTGAAGCTTTTCCATCTCCACCCGAAGTCCGGTCTGGGCATTTTCAATATCCACCTGAAGTCCGGCCTGGACTTTTTCGATCTCCACCCGAAGTCCGGTCTGGGCATTTTCAATATCCACCTGAAGTCCGGCCTGGACTTTTTCGATCTCCACCCGAAGTCCTGCCTGGACTTTTTCAATATCCACCCGAAGTGCGGTGTGAAGCTTTTCCATCTCCACGCGCAATTCGGAGCGGATCTGTTCAATCTCAATGCTTAATTCAGAGCGGACTTGTTCAATTTCCTGGGTGAGTTTCCGTTCGGTTTCCTTGATTTCGCCGCGGACCTGTTCAATTTCCTGGGTGAGTTTCAGTTCAGTTTCCTTGATTTCACCGCGGACCTGTTCAATTTCCTTGGTGAGTTTCAGTTCGGTTTCCTTGATTTCGCCGCGGGTCAGTTCAATTTCCTTGATCAGCCTCAGTTCGGTTTCATTCAAATCGCTTTGGGTCGCGGTTTGTGACAGATTGGGATAGCGTTCTTCCAGCGCTTCAAAAGCTTCGGCGATGATTTTGGCCCGGGCCTTGTCGTCCGGGGCGGAGGCCAGTTTTTCGTAGAGGTCGATTACTGAGGGCATGGGATTACAAAAATTTTCAATGCATTATCAAAAATTATACAAAATTGGTGAAAGGCTTGCCGGTGCCTCCAACGTCAAGGGGAAAAATCAGCAAACAGTGTGTTTCTGGTGCCACCAATCTAAAAAGGTATAGGGCAAAAGCGTTATAATAACGAAATTTTTTATTCCAGAATGCCTCTTTCAAAATTCTTCCGGCAGGTGGCCAAGCTAGGTAGGAGCGAGATGACACAACCAGACACTTTGCAATTGGGTATCGACGGTTTCAGTTACGGGGATTTGTATGATCCTTTTAAATTAAAGGCATTGACCGGCGCTTTCGACCGTTTTGTCGAGGAGCGGGACCCGCAGTTGTTGACCGAGTTTGATGAATACCGCGCCTGCCTGGGCGAGGGCATGGCGCCGGAGACGGTTTCCGGATTGTTGGTGCGCATGGCGCCGTTTGTAGGGGCATTTGTGGCCAGGTTGTTCAATCTGGAGGACTATCGTGCCGCGCAAATGGGCAGGATTGTGGCGGAAATGGAAACGGTCTTCCGCTACCGTAACGATATCGTCGGCAAGGAAGCGGCCAGGCGCTTCAAGCGCGAAAAGCTGGAAGACTGGGACATTGCCGCGCTCAAGCGACAGTTTGACGTGTTGCTGGAAGCGGTGGCGGAAGATTTGTCCGACCGGGAAAAGGCAGTGGCCGGTTTGGCGGTGACGCTTGAGCGGCTGCATAGTCATTTCGAGAAACTGGAGGACAGCGGCGAAGCCGGTGGCGGGATGGCATCGGAGCTTGAAGCGTTTCGAGCCAAACTGCAAGTTCACCCTCTGGGGCGGGAAGCCTGGGGCCGGCTATTGGACCTGCCGGCATCCGAATTGGCCGCAGCGCTTTACGACTGTGTCCTGCGTTGGAGTTGGGCGGCTTCCCGGCATCCTGAATTGCAACCGGAAGTGGCAGGTTGGGTGAGTTTCAAAACCCCGGCGCGGACCGATGTCAATCATTTGGTCGAGCACCAGTGGCTGGAGCGTCACGGATACCGGGCCTGGGTGGGGGAAGAGGATCACCTTCGCCGCCGGGACGGTTTTCATCTGACCGATAACCGCTACCGGAATTTGCGCCCCGTGCTCTACGAGGTGGATCATTGCATCTACTGCCACGAGCGGGATACCGATTCCTGCGCCAAGGGAATGCGGGACAAAAAGAAAGGTGGCTTCAAGACCGGCCCTTTCGGTAATCCAGTGACCGGTTGCCCGCTGGAAGAAAAGATTTCCGAGATGCACCTGGTCAAGCGTCAGGGGGACGATATCGGCGCTTTGGCATTGATTACCGTGGACAATCCCATGTGCCCCGGCACCGGCCACAGGATCTGCAACGATTGCATGAAAGGGTGCATCTATCAAAAGACCGAGCCGGTCAATATTCCCGAGATCGAAACCAATGTATTAACAGATGTGCTGCACCTCCCTTATGGTTTTGAAATCTATAGCCTGTTGACCCGCTGGAACCCCCTCAACGTCAAGCGTCCTTACCCCCTGCCTTATAACGGCAAGAATGTACTGGTGGTGGGCATGGGGCCGGCCGGTTATACCCTGGCCCATTACCTGTCCAATGAAGGGTTTGGCGTGGTGGGGGTCGATGGGCTCAAGATCGAGCCGCTGCCCAAGGCGTTGGTGGGCGATGAGGAGACTCCGCCACAACCCATCAAGGATTTGGAGGAAATCTACGAGGATTTGGCCGAACGGGTGATGATCGGCTTTGGCGGGGTGGCTGAATACGGCATCACCGTGCGCTGGGACAAGAACTTCCTCAAGGTGATCTATCTCACTCTGCTGCGGCGCCGCAATTTCCGTTGTTACGGGGGGATTCGTTTTGGCGGTACGTTGACCATCAACGAAGCCTGGGATCTGGGATTTGACCATATTGCCATTGCCGCCGGGGCCGGCAAGCCCACTATTATTCCGCTAAAGAACAATCTGATCCGGGGTATCCGCAAGGCCTCGGATTTCTTGATGGCGCTGCAGTTGTCCGGCGCGGCCAAGGAATCGTCCTTGGCCAACCTGCAAGTCCGGTTGCCGGCCGGAGTCATCGGCGGCGGGTTGACCGCCATCGACACCGCCACGGAGCTGTTGGCCTATTATCCTGTCCAAGTGGAGAAAATTCTGCACCGTTATGAAAAGCTGGTGGCGCAATTCGGCGAAGAAACCGTCCGTTCCCGCTACGATGAAGAAGAACAGATCATTCTGGACGAGGCGCTGGAACACGGACGGGCCATCCGGGCGGAACGGGAACGCGCCCAAGCCGCGGGAGAAAAGCCCGATTTTCTGCCACTGTTGAATCAATGGGGCGGGGTAACCTTGTTTTACCGCCGGGGCATGCGCAACTCGCCCGCTTACCGGCAAAATCACGAAGAGATCCGCGAGGCCCTGGAGGAAGGCATCGCCCTGGCGGAAGGGATGAGCCCGCTGGAGGCTCTGCAGGATCAGTACGGCCATTTGAGCGCCGTCAGATTCGAGAAAATGATTGAAGACGACGGCAACTGGCGGCGGAGCGGTGAAACTCTCGACGTGCCCCTGCGTAGTCTGTTTGTGGCGGCCGGGACTTCCCCCAACACCATTTACGAGGAAGAGCATCCCGGCACTTTTGAGATGGATGGTAAATTCTACAAACCCCATGAGCCCGCCTGGCTCGACGGGATTGCCGATCTGGAACCGGTGGCCGAGGAGGTTCCCTGGCCGAAAATCGGCAAGCCCGCGCCATTTACCTCCTATAAAAGATACGGCAAGTACATCACCTTTTATGGCGACAATCATCCCGTCTATGCGGGTAACGTCGTGCGGGCCATGGCCAGCGCCAAGGATTGCTATCCCTACATCGTCCGCTTGTTCGAAAAGGATCTGGCCAGCCCGGGGGATCAAGCGGAACTGGACCGGCGCTGGCGTCAGTTCAGCGAACAACTGGATCATTTGCTGTTGGCGCATATTGTCGAAGTCAGCCGCTTGACGCCAACGATTGTGGAGATTGTGGTGAAGGCGCCGATGGCGGCCAAGCATTTCACCCCGGGCCAGTTTTACCGGATTCAGAATTTCGAGGCCCTGGCTCCCGTCAGTCACGGGACAGTGCTGGCCTCGGAAGGTTTGGCGCTCACCGGTGCGTGGGTGGACAAGGAAAAGGGGATGGTTTCATTGATCGTCTTGGAAATGGGCAGTTCTTCCCGCTTGTGCGCCTTGTGGAAACCGGGCGATCCCATCGTGGTGATGGGGGTGACCGGGGCGCCCACGGAAATCCCTTCGGGCCGGACCGTATTGCTGGTGGGCGGCGGTCTGGGTAACGCGGTGCTGTTTTCCATCGGCAAGGCGCTGCGGGCGGCGGGCAATCAAGTGTTGTATTTCGCCGGCTACCGGAAAGCCGAGGATGTTTTCAAAATCAAGGAAATCGAGGATGCCTCGGATTTGATTGTCTGGTCGGTGGATGCCGGGCCAGGCGCCCAGCCCATCGAACCCACCCGGCCCCAGGACAAAACCTTTGTCGGCAACATCGTCGAAGCCATGGCGGCCTACGCGGAGGGGAAACTAGGCCCGACACCGATTCACTTTGACGATGTGGAACATCTGATTGTGATTGGCTCCGACCGGATGATGAAGGCGGTGAAGGAGGCCCGCTACGGCCTTCTGGCGCCTTATCTGAAAAAGCAGCACACCGCCATCGGTTCCATCAATTCACCCATGCAGTGCATGATGAAGGGCGTCTGCGGACAGTGCCTGTGCCGGCATATCGACCCGGAAACGGGCGAGGAATATTTTGTTTATTCCTGTTACAACCAGGATCAGGCGCTGGACCGTGTGGATTTCGACCATCTCCACGGGCGTCTGCGGCAGAATACGGTGCAGGAAAAACTCACCAACCTGTGGCTGGATTTTATTTTGGAACATCATGTGGGATGAAGGTAATGTCAAGCCATGTCGCTCAATCCCGCCACCAAAAGGGCGGTTAATGTATGCCTGATAGTTGACCTTTGTTATAACAACAAAACCTCTTTATTGATCAATTGGCTGTTTGCGGGCGGAAAGACATATTTTGCTTAACATCCGGCAGAAACCGGGTAAAATATATCGATTGACTTGATTGAAATTTAGGTTTAACTGGAGAGAGCATTTTTATGGTTACGATTCGGCTGGCCCGTAGTGG
>JALSQY010000417.1 GCA_026985035.1 Methylothermaceae bacterium | reverse complement strand
TTAGAGGCATGCTTCCTATTCAAAAGGCTTCTGAGAGTAAAATGGAAGGAAACGGCAGGAAGGAGGTACATCAATGAGCGGCGCTTATTTCAAGATTGCACTGGGAGGAGGGCTTGGGATTCTGATTTTCATTGCGCTGGTTTTCTGGCTGCTTGCCCAGCGCAGTAGTACGGCTCGTCCAGCCTTGGGACTGAAAAATGGATGGTTGCTACCTTGTCCGGATTCTCCCAATTGTGTTTCCAGCCATGCAAATCCTGGCGACAAAAGCCATTACCTGCCGCCCATCGCTTTTTCCGCAGAACCGGAACAAGCGTGGGAAAAGTTGCAAAGGGTGCTGAAATCCATGCCTGGGACCACTATTGTCGAGACGAAAAATAATTACCTGCGAGCGGAATTTCGTTCCAGGATTTTTGGGTTCGTAGATGATGGGGAATTTCTGCTCGACCGTCATCATAAAGTCATTCACTTCCGTTCTGCTTCCAGGGTGGGCCATAGCGATTTGGGCGCGAATCGTAAGCGGATTGAAATGATACGCGCCAAGTTTTCCCAACCAGGTGATTCATAGTTTGCTTTTCCAAAGACCCATGCCAGGAGCCAAGCACCGTGTGTGGCTTGTCATTCAGTGTATTTGTCCCCGGCAATGTACTTTGCATGAAGCATGGGCTCCTGAATGACTGACATCTACACAGAAATTGCCGCCATTTTGGTGCTGGCGGCTTTCGTCGGCACGTTGGGCACGCTGCTGCGCCAACCTTTGATTATCGCCTACATTACCGTTGGGGTTGTGGCGGGGCCAGCGGTATTGGGGTGGGTGCAAGCCCGCGACCAACTGGATTTGATGGCCCGCCTGGGAATCACCTTGCTGTTGTTCGTCGTCGGTTTAAAGCTGGATGTCCATCTGCTGAAGGTTTTGGGCTGGCGAATTTTGATTATCGGATTGATTCAAGTGGCAGTCACTGCCGTATTGGGAAGTGGCCTGGCTCTGATTTTGAAATTTCCACCGTTGACCGCCGCTTATCTGGGCCTGGCTTTGGCTTTCTCCAGTACCGTGGTCATTGTCAAAATGCTCTCTGACCGCAGCGAGATTGATGCCCTCCACGGCCGGGCGGCTTTAGGGATTCTGTTGGTGCAGGATTTGGTGGTAGTACTGGCGATGGTTGCCTTGACCACCTTGAATAGCGGCCCGGTCGGTTTGGATCTGATGTGGTTGCCGGTTCGAGGTGGTGTGCTGCTCATCGTCATCGCCTTACTGAGCCAGACCTTGCTCCCCAAGCTGTTCAAATGGTTCGCCCGCTATCGTGAATTATTGATGTTGACCGCCCTGGCCTGGGCCCTGTCAGTGGCGGTGGTCAGTCATCTGCTGGGTTTTAGTCACGAAGTGGGTGCTTTCGCCGCTGGAGTGGCATTGGCTTCCACGCCATATCGGGAAGCGATAGGAGCGCGATTGACTGCCTTGCGGGATTTTCTGCTGTTGTTCTTCTTTGTCGATCTGGGGGCGCGGCTGATACCGGAACAATTGATCGATTTGTGGCCAGCGGCGCTGGCATTGACCGCTTTTAGCTTGTTGGCAAAACCGGTGATTGTCATGGCGCTGTTGGGATTGGCCGGATTCCGGCGCCGGACCTTGGGATTGGCCGGGTTAGTGATGGGACAGATCAGTGAATTCTCACTGATTCTTGCAGCCATGGGGGCTCAGTTGGGTCATCTGGGCAGTGATGTGGTGGCGTTGTTGACTTTGGTGGCTTTGCTTTCCATCACCTTTTCCAGCTATGTCATCGACCGGGTCCACGGGTTATATGAAGCTCTAAAACCTTGGTTACAGTTTTTCGAACGCCCCATTCCAGAATCCGGCGCAGCCGAACTGGACCATGTGCCAGGCGATACCATCGTCTTCGGCCTGGGCCGGTTTGGTGGCCGTATTGCCCTGGATGATGGCCATGAAATTCCCCTCCGGCAAGTGCCCTGGCATGCCCTGCCGGTGGAAGCTGTCCTGCAGCGATTGCAGGTGGACCCAGCCCAAGGCTTGAGCGAACAAGAAGCTGCGGTTCGGCAGAAGCATTTTGGTTCCAATCGAATATTGGAAAAACCGCCCACTTCCGCCTGGCGGATTTTGCTGCGCCAATTCAAGAGTTTTCTGATACTGATTCTCATCGGCGCTGCTGGATTGGCCTGGGCCATAGGCGAATTCACCGATGCCCTGGTGATTTTGGTAGTGGTTTTCATCAATGCCTTGTTGGGTTTCTACCAGGAATACCGGGCCGAGCAATCTTTGGCCGTGCTCGAAAAAATGTTGGCGCCGGAAGCCGAAGTTCGCCGCAACGGCAAGGAACGCATGATTCCCGCCATCGAAATCGTTCCCGGAGACATTGTGATTTTCGATGCCGGTGACCGGGTGCCGGCCGATGGCCGCCTGATTCAGGCCCACAACCTGCAGGTGGATGAATCGTTGATCACTGGTGAGTCCCACCCGGTGGCAAAGTGGGTGGAACCTCTCTCCGAAGAATTACCCCCGGCGGACCGCCGTAACATGCTCTACATGAATACCAGCATTACCCGCGGCCGGGCCGAAATGGTCGTGACCGCCATCGGCATGGAAACCGAGATCGGCCGGTTGGCGGCGATGCTGGCGCAGGCGGAAGAAGCACAAACCCCCTTGCAAATTCAGCTGGATGGCTTGGGCAAGCGGCTGGCGGCCATCGCGGGCGTAGTGGTGGTATTGATGCTGGCCGGGGGGTGGCTGCGGGGGCAACCGTGGGCCGAGCTGATCTTCACCGCCATCGCCTTGGCAGTGGCTTCCATTCCCGAAGGGCTGCCGGCGGTGGTCACCGTCACCTTGGCTCTGGGGTTACACCGCATGGCCCGGAAAAAGGCCATAGTCAAACGACTGGCGGCCGTGGAAACGCTCGGTTGCACCACGGTCATCTGCTCGGATAAAACCGGTACTTTGACTCTCAACCAAATGACGGCCCGCGTCCTGTACGCCTTCGGCCATACTTGGCGGATCACTGGGCAAGGTTACCATATTCAGGGAGAAATCGAACCGGAGAACGGCAAGGATGCCGATTTGACCGAGGTGCTTTTGCCCTTTGCTGTTTGTAATGACGCCAAGTTGGCGGATGGCCGGGTAGTGGGCGACCCCATGGAAGGCGCTCTCTTGGTGCTGTCGGCCAAAGCGGGGCTGGTACCGGAAACCGTGCGGCAAGGATGGCCAAGGTTGGCCGAGATTCCCTTTGATACCGCGCACAAATTTATGGCTACTTTCCACCGTCGGGGTGGGCGGATCATTATTCTAGTAAAAGGGGCGCCGGAAATATTACTCGAACATGCCACCCAGGTTATGGAGGCCGAAGGCATTACCGCCTTGACGCCTGCACGCCGCCAACATTGGCTTGAAGTCAACCGGTCATTGGCATCCCGGGGGCTGCGTATCCTGGCGTCGGCAAGGCGCGATCTGGCGGCCGCCGACTTCGATCCCAACGGTGATCTTTTTGCTTATATTCGAGAACTTACCCTCTTGGGATTGGTGGGGCTGATGGATCCCCCCCGGCCTGAAGCCAAACAAGCCATAGGCTTGTGCAGGCGTGCCGGCATTGGGGTCAAGATGATTACCGGCGACCAGCCTGTCACCGCCGCCGCTATTGGCCAGGAATTGGGATTGGCCGGTGAATTGCTGACCGGCGCCGATCTGGAACACCTCAGTGACAATCAGTTGACGGAAAAAATCGAAGATATCGCCATTTTCGCCCGCACCACGCCGGAACAAAAAGTGCGCATTGTCAAAGTGTTAAAAGCGCATCAGCACATCGTGGCCGTGACCGGCGACGGCGTCAATGACGCGCCGGCGTTGAAAACCGCCGATATCGGCATCGCCATGGGTGTTACTGGTACCGATGTGGCCAAAGAGGCAGCTACCATGATTCTCACCGATGACAACTTTGCCACTATTGTCGGTGCCGTGAAGGAAGGCAGGACCATTTATGACAATATCCTCAAGTTCGTGCGCTTTCAATTGTCCACCAATATCGGGGCGATCCTCAGCCTGCTGATCGCCCCTTTCCTCGGATTGCCGCTACCCCTCAACCCGGTCCAAATTCTTTGGATCAACATCATCATGGATGGGCCGCCGGCCATGGCATTGGGCATCGACCCTCCTCGCCCCGGCATCATGGATGAACCTCCCCGTTCCCCCAAGGCTCCAATTCTCGAACTGAGGCGTTTGCTGCGATTGTTGTTTTTCGGTGTGATTATGACAGCAGGCACGCTGGGGATTTTGTGGTGGGGGATGGAGCATCGAAACCAGGCAACGGCTTTGACCATGGCGTTTACTACCTTTGTCTGGTTCCAGATTTTCAACGTCTTCAATGCCCGGATGGAATACGCCAGCATATTCAACCGTCATAGCCTTCGCAACCGCTGGCTTTGGTTGTCCTTGTTTGGTGTGGTGTCATTGCAATGGTTTGCGCTGGAATCGGGCACCGGCCGCGGTATCTTTCATACTGTGCACTTGTCTGCTGAAGATTGGGGGTTGGCGGTGACAGTGGCCTCCACGGTGTTGGTGATAGAGGAGTTGCGCAAGGTGGTGGCAGGGGGCTGGAAACAGCTGTGATCTGAGCTCGATGGTTGCTATGTCACCTCGTACAAGTAAGCCAGGCGAACCAGTTCGGCCACGGTATTCACCTCCAGTTTTTTCTTGATTTGAGTCATGTAATTGGCAGCGGTTTTTTGGCTGATGTGCAAGTTGTCGGCGATATCGTGAATCGTCTGGCCGCGGATGGCCAGGCAAAAGACCTCGAATTCGCGCTGGGTCAAAACCAGCATGGGGTTTTTGCCGTCCTCGCCGCGGGTGTAGTGGAGCACCAATTGTTGAGCGATGGTTTCCAGCACATAGCTTTGTCCCTTGGCGATCTTTTCAATGGCTTCCGGCAGAATCGTGGGATCGGAATTTTTGCTGATGTAGCCCTTGGCCCCGGCTTCCAATGCCCGTTGCGCGTAGAGGACTTCTTCGTGCATGGTGAAAACCAGGATTCTGGCGTTTTTGTCCCGGGCGGCAATACGGCGAATGATGGCTAGCCCGCCGGCGCCGGGGAGGGACAAATCGAGCACCAACACATCGGGTTGGTGAGCGAAGTATTCCCGATAGGCCGAGTCGCTGTCGGCCGCCTCGGCGATAATCTGGATGTTATCCACCTGCTCCAGCAGAAACCGGTAACCGGCCCGGACTACGGCGTGATCATCGGCAAGCATGACGCGGATGGTCATCGCCTTGTGCCTCGTCAAAAGGTAATAAAACTTGCAAGGAAAAGCCCTGGCCGGGGGCGGTGGTGCACTGAAAGCGGCCGTTCAGGCTTTCCACCCGTTCCCGCATGCCTATGATGCCAAAACCGGCGGACTTGTCCAGCACCGTGCCCCGGCCGTCGTCTTCCACCCGGATTTCAAGCCAAGTGCGGCGGGGAACCTCAAAACTCACTACTTTCAGTGTGAGTTTGACGTTTTTTGCCTGGGCGTGTTTGAAGATGTTGGTCAATGACTCTTGTACAATCCGGTAGGCATGAATCTGCTGTTCGGCGGGGAAAGCGTCTACCTCTTCAGCGCAATCGAGCCGGATGCGCACATCGGGATGGTGTTGGCTCCAATTGCTCACCAGAGTGTCGATGGATGCTGCCAGTCCCAGATCGTCCAGCATCAGGGGGCGCAGTTTGTGAATCATGGTTCTGATTAAATCAAAGAGGTTATCCACCTGTTCCGTTATCAGATTGGCGGCATCGATTGCCTGTTTGGGCTCACGGTGTTGCTTGATTCCCAACGCCATCATCTTGATGGCGCTGAGAACTTGTCCCAGCTCGTCGTGAAGTTCCCGCGCCAGTGAGCGTCTTTCTTCCTCTTCCACCTTCAAGAGTTGGCGGGTAAGACGGCGGTTTTTCGCCCGGGTCTGCTCCAGCACGCCGGCGCAATGGTTGAAAGCCAGGGCAATGCGGCGCCATTCCGGTTGGGAAAACTCGGGCAAGCGGTGGCTGTATTGCTCTCTTTCCAGGGCCACCAATCCTTCCAGCACGGCATTGACGGGCTGAAACGCCCGGCCCAGCACCCAATACAAAGCCGCGAAGGTACCGCCTGCCAGTAACAGAATCAAGCCAAGAAATACCCGGGTTTCTTCCCAGGCTTCGACAATTTCATCTTCGGGGTGGGCCACTAATGCGATTCGCACCAGTTTTCCCTTATCCGTTGGTATATTTTGCCGTATCAGGATGGGGGATGGCTGAACCAACCGGAAAAACCAGCGGGGCACCCCCTGGATGGTATCGTGTGCCGGTGCGGGGAGAGATTCCTCGCCTTGAAGAATATAAAGCCGCACGTGCCGGGCCTGACTCAATTGTTCCCGCAAATTGATCCAGGGATGCGCCTGGACGCCAGCAGGCCGGGCCGTTTCCACCATTTCCCGGGCCAGTTGGAGAGCGGAACGGGTTTCCTGCTCCACTGACTCGCGCACATGCCGGATTACCAGAAAACTGCCAATACAAACGATGACCGCCAAGATGGCAGCTATCATCATGCTTACCCGGGTCCTCAAATCAAAGCGGTTCAAGCTCATAGATTACATTGTGGAAAATCTCCCCCTGAAACGCCATAGGAAATTGTCCCTTATTTATCCCGTGTTCAACAAGTAGCCGGCCCAAGCCAGTAAAAAAACGCCGCTGATGCCTGAAATATATCTCGGATTGACTGGCAGCAGTTTTTCTGCTGTCACCAGCGCCGTGATGGCAAGCATTCCAATAAGGCTCATCGTACCGACTCCGAGCATCAACAACATCAATGCCCAGCAACAACCCAAACAAATCAATCCATATTTGAAACCCATGGTGATCGCCCCGTTCCATCCTTTGCGCCATGAATTCATGATGA
>JALSQY010000416.1 GCA_026985035.1 Methylothermaceae bacterium | reverse complement strand
CAGCCAATTACCGTCGAAATCAATTGCGATAAGCGGTTGATTGAAAGGCAAAATAGAAATTATGCTTTTTGTTTTTTGTGTTCCGGGGCTTCGTGGATGAATGGTTCAGGGCTTCCTTGGATAACGAATTCAGATAAATGGGCGCGGTTTGCGCCCATTTTTGTTATGGCGGATGAAAATTCATTGGCGCGCCATTCACATTGATGCAGATTCATTGGCGCATGAATGTCTGTCCGCGCCTTGTGGCAGGTTATGTATCGCAACCCAGGGGAACGTCATTACGGATATTGCTTGGTCCTTGG
This sequence comes from Methylothermaceae bacterium, assembly GCA_026985035.1. Lineage (GTDB taxonomy): Bacteria > Pseudomonadota > Gammaproteobacteria > Methylococcales > Methylothermaceae > Methylohalobius. The sequence goes on along the minus strand of JALSQY010000416.1, from coordinate 6,611 downwards.
ATCATTCTTTGCCCGTGAGCGCGCATGATTCACCCTTACAGCAAAAATTCCTGGACTATTTTACCAATCCCAATACCCCGCTGGACTGGGATTTGGCGGTTCAGGGGAGCGAGTTTCAAAGGCGGGCCTGGCAAGCCCTGGCGGAGATTCCGGCAGGGCAGGTTGTGACTTATGGGCAGTTGGCAAAGCGGTTGGCGTCGTCACCCCGGGCAGTCGCCCAAGCCTGCCGCAGAAATCCTTATCCGGTTATTATTCCTTGCCACCGAGTAATCGGCGGGCAGGGAATTGGCGGGTATTGCGGCAGCGCTTCCGGCCCTTTTCTGGAAATCAAACGCTGGTTGTTACAACATGAAAGATGGGTGGCTTGAAAATAATCTTATATTGATTCAGCGTTTTACCGATACCTTGTGGCTGGAAGAAGGTTTGAGCGCCAATACCCGCCAAGCCTATGCCACGGATTTGAAACAGTTTCTCACTTGGATAAAGAAACCGCTGAAAGAAGCGAGTGACGCGGATGTCTCCAACTATCTGGGCCATCGGTTCAAGGTGGGCGCCAATGCCCGGAGCAGTGCCAGACTGCTTTCCTCCTTGCGCAAATTCTATGGTTGGCTGCAGCGGGAAAGATTGATTGCCAGTGATCCCTGCGCGGGTATCGATTCGCCCCACCTGGGCCGGCTGTTGCCAGGTTCATTGAGCGAACGGGAAGTGGAAAGTCTGCTGGCAGCACCGCCGGTACATCAACCATTGGGATTGCGGGACAGGGCAATGCTGGAGCTCCTTTACGCCACGGGGCTGCGGGTCTCCGAACTGGTGAAATTGGCATTAAACCAGGTGGACAGTCATCGTGGCCTGGTTCGCTTAATGGGCAAGGGGGGAAAAGAAAGGTTGGTGCCCTTGGGAGAGGAGGCGCTGATGTGGCTGGATCGATATCTGCGGGAGGCGAGGGGCTTGCTATTGGGGCAGCGGCAATCCGATTATCTGTTTATAACTCAACGGGGCGGCCCCATGACCCGGCAGGCTTTCTGGTATTTGATCAAGCGTCATGCCAAACGGGCGGGGATTACCCGGCCATTGTCTCCCCATACCTTGCGCCACGCCTTTGCCACCCATTTGCTCAATCACGGGGCGGATCTCCGGGTCGTGCAAATGCTCTTGGGACACAGCAGTCTATCGACGACGCAAATTTATACCCATGTGGCCCAGCAGCGGCTAAAGCAAATCCATGCCCGTTTTCATCCGCGGGGTTAACAAGCAAACAACCGGTGGAGTGACTGGTGGGCGCTATACATCCTTCATCTCAAATTGCCAAAACCGTTCGTTTGGGGCAGGGGGTTGTCATTGGCCCTTTTGTAGTGATTGAGCCTGATGTTAGCGTCGGGGACGGGTGTGTGATTGATGGCCATGCGGTGATTCGCCGGTACGTCAGGCTGGGGGCGGACAATCGCATCCATCCTCAGGTAGTGCTCGGCGGCGTGCCGCAGGATCTCGGGTTCAAAGAGTCAACCCCATCTTGGCTTGAGATTGGCAATGGCAATACATTTCGGGAAGGCGTCACGCTGAGCCGGGCCAGTGTCGGGGAGGGGGTGACAAAAATCGGCGACAATAATTATTTTATGAATCACAGTCACGTGGGCCATGACTGCCGGGTAGGTGACAATAATATTCTGGCCTCCGGTGTCGCCTTGGGGGGATTTGTGGAGGTCGGAAACCGGGTGTTTTTCGGTGGCGGGGCGATGGTGCATCAATTTTGCCGGATTGGCAGCCTGGCCATGATTCGAGGCACCAGCGGAATCAGCAAGGATGTGCTTCCTTTTACACTGGTGGGGGGAGTGCCGGTCAAGCATTACCGGCTCAATACGGTGGGTTTGAGGCGGGCAGGGATCAGCGGAGAGCGATACCGGGCCTTGGCTCAAGCTTTTCGCCGTCTCAGGCAACAACAAGGCCTGGATGATTTGCCTGACACCGAAGAAATCATCCATCTTCGGAATTGGCTGGCGGCATCCAGCAAACGGGGGATGCACGGTTTTGTCTGAAAAGCTCCGGTGCGCCGTCATCGGCGTGGGTTATCTTGGTCAGTATCACGCGCAAAAATATGCGTGCCTGGATGAATGCGAGCTGGTGGCGGTTGTGGATACCTTGCCGCAAAGAGCGCAGGAAGTCGCCGCCCGATTTGACTGTCTTGGGCTGTCTGACATCGTCGATCTTCCCGATGTGGATGCAGTCAGTGTGGTAGTGCCAACCAACGGTCATCATCAAGTGGCCAGTTATTGCCTTGCCCGGGGATTCCACGTTCTGGTGGAAAAACCGATTGCTTCCAATTTGGCCCAAGCGGATGATTTGATTGAAGCCGCCCGTGGTTCTGACCGGGTTTTGATGGTTGGCCACTTGGAACGTTTCAATTCGGTACTGTTGGCGATGGATTGGAGGCAAGAAAGGCCCCGGTTTATCGAATCCCATCGCTTGACCCCTTTTAAATCCCGCGCTACCGATGTCGATGTCGTTTTGGATCTGATGATCCACGACATCGATATTATTCTGGAGTTGGTTGATAGCGAAGTGGTGCAGCTGGCTGCCTGTGGCAGTCCGGTCTTGACCGATGAGGTGGACATAGCCAATGCCCGCTTGCAGTTTGCCAATGGAAGTGTGGCCAATGTCACGGCCAGCCGGGTGAGTCTGAAGGATGAAAGAAAAATGCGTCTGTTTCTGCCGCAGCGCTACGTGTCGCTGGATTTCCAGGCGCAAAGCCTGTCCGTGTGCTGGAATAGCGGCGGGGAAATCCAACAGAACCGGATTCAATATCAGGAATCCGATGCGCTACTGGCGGAGATTCGCCATTTTATTGACTGCATCCTCCATAAAAGCCGGCCTTTGGTAGCGGGGGAAGCTGGCCGGCGGGCATTGGCGACCGCCATTGAGATTACCAACGCCCTAAGCCGGCGCTGACTTCTTTAGGGGTATCCGGGCATCTTGATCTTAGGGTGACTCTTCGGGAGAAGACACCGCTTCGACCTTGACTCTGGCCAGTCCTTTTTTCAAATAGCCCAGTTCTTGGGCGGCCCGGCGGGAGAGATCGATAATCCGGCCCGGGGTGGAAGGGCCCCGGTCGTTGATGGTCACCACCACACTGCGATTGTTTTCCAGGTTGGTCACCCGTACCTGAGTGCCACAAGGAAAGGTGTTATGGGCGGCAGTGAGGGCATTTTTGTCATAGCTCTCGCCACAAGCGGTTTTGCGTCCCTGGAACACGTCGCTGTAATAAGCGGCAAGGCCGGTTTCCTCCGCCACGGCGGCCGAAGGCAACCAAGCTAAAACGGAAAACCCGGCAATGGTCAATAACGCAATCGGTTTTTTCATAAAAAAACTCCCTTTACACGATGATTTCAGATTTCAGCATAAATTTACTGACAGGAAAATGGGTGATTGTTTTTGTTTTTCTCCAGATGGTTGAGATAGTTGCTGATGTCATGGTCGTTGATAAACGGGCTGTCGATAAAGGATCCCACGCTGTTAAAGGCGGAAAAATCCGCTTCTTCCACGATTTTCCCCTGGCTGTCGAAGTAAATCGGAATGCCCACATGTTCATAATTGTCAGTCGGTTTGATTCGGGGGATGGCATCGTCGCTGTTGACGAAACGGAAGGTGCGGTTTTTCAGGCGCGCATCATAACATTTTTGAAAACTGCTGGTACCGGTATGAGGTTGGCCAAACGTATAGACACCAGCAACTTGGATGTCAGGATGATCGAGGGAGGTGAAATAGGCCAAGATAGCGGCCAGAGCGCCTCCTAAAGAGTGACCGGTAAAATAGATTTTACGCCCTTGTCGTTGTAACTGGGTCAGTCTTTGAAACAGGCTCTGATCTTTCTTGATATTGCTCAGAGCCTGGTAAAAGCCGTTGTGAATGGAGACTTTTTTACCGCATTTTGGGTCTTTTGTCCCTTCCTGGGTCCACACCTGGGCATCCTTGAGCAAGTCCTTGACATCTTCTGTGCCTGTGAGCACTACCACGGCGATTTTGTCGTTATAGACCAGAAATCCCTGGGTTCCGTGGTCGGGGTCCTGAACCTCCCGGTCGAAAGTAAAATCCAGCCTTGCAACGGCGTTTTTACGTTTTGAAAGCTTGTTTTCGTAGGCAGCAGCACTTAATTGCCCAAGGGTGAAAGCCAACTGGGGATCGTAACTTTTGCAAACTTCATTGCTTTGTTTGGCAAAGTCGGCTTTGGGATTGCTGGCGCACCCTGCCAGCAGTGCCAAGCCGATGATTAAGCTCCAAAGAGATATTCTACCCATTATTTTTCCTCCCTAACTGAGTTTATTCCTGGGTGATTGTCGCATCAAAACCTGAATTTGAAGTTAATTGAAAAGCGTGGCTGGCAACGATTTTGATGTGACATAGGTCTCAAAAAATTCTAGTAAGGGTAAAGCAATTCAAAGGCAGGCCGTTATCGGAAAAGAGTCAAACAAAACCTTCTGGGGAGAACGCTCGTGGAAATGGCCAAACTTTTCCTTTCCCAATGTTTTTTTCGTCCTCTTCCGCAAGAATGGCATTATTCCGATAAAGCTTTTGAATATACAGCCGTATTTTATCTTCTTGTATTTTGGGTGATTCAAGGCTTGCTCGTGAATCCTGCCGAAGGTTCCATTGCCGCCGCCTGTGAAGTCATTCTCACCTTGGCGTTTACTGGCGTTTTTCTTTTAATCAAAGGTAAAACAGCAATTTTTTTCCCTCTTTCCACCGTGGTGATGGGAACCGTGGCGACCATCGGGTTGCTGTCCATCCCGATCCTGGTCTGGTTACGTTTGGCCAGTGGCGGCGAGTTATTGGCGGCGTTTTATACCACACTGGCATTCCTTTTGTGGGGATTGTTGGCCGTGGGCAATATTTTCCGTCAATTGCTGGCCAAGCCTGCTTCCTATGGTTTTGGCGTGGCCTGCGCTTATGCGTTGGAGACTTATGTTGGCACTTTGTTTTTGTTAGTGATTTAAATCAGTTTCCCGCCACTGTCATCTCCTTTACCCAAATAGAGCCGGTGCGGATATTACCGCGCCGGTCCACGTCGCTGCCAATCGCAATTATGTTTTGGAAGATGTCCTTCAGATTGCCGGCAATGGTGATTTCCTCCACCGGATACTGAATCTCTCCGTGCTCCACCCAAAACCCGGCCGCGCCTCTGGAGTAGTCGCCGGTGACAATATTGATGCCGTGTCCCATCAGTTCTGTCACCAGCAGGCCTGTTCCCATTTCCCTGAGCAAAGCCTCCCGGTTCAGATTTCCACAATCCACCAGAATATTGTGAACGCCACCGGCGTTGCCTGTGGTTTGCATGCCCAGTTTGCGGGCGGAATAAGAACTCAAAATGTAAGATTTCACAATCCCATCGCTGATCAAATCGTGGGGATAGGTGGCGACCCCTTCGTTGTCATAAGGGGCGCTGCCAATGGCTTTTTTGAGATGAGGCTGTTCGTGGATGTGGACAAAGTCCGGGAATATCTTTTGACCGAGACTATCGGTCAGGAACGACGACTTCCGGTAAAGATTGCCACCACGGATGGCGGCGAGAAAATGGCCGATCAGGCTGGTGGCGATTTCCGCGGTATAAACGACCGGGCATTGCCGGGTCGAGAGAGAGCGGGCACCCAGACGGGCCAGGGTACGCTTTGCCGCCGTCAACCCCACTTGTTCCGGGGAATCGAGTTCTGATGCGTCTCTCGCGACGGTGTACCAATAATCCCGTTGCATGTTTTCGCCCCGCTTGCCCACCACCGCGCAACTGAGGCTGTGGCGGGAAACGGGGTAACCGTGAAGGAACCCCAGGCTGTTTCCCAACACCCGGATGCTTAGGTGGGTGTTGAGGCTGGCGCCTTCGGAATTGATGATTTCGTGGTGATATTCCCGGGCAATGTTTTCACAGGCAATCACTTGCTCGATGGCCTCATCGACGCTGATATCCCAGGGGTGGAAAAGCTCCAGATCGGGGATTTCCTTGGCCAGCAATTCCGGGTTGGGCAATCCAGAGAAGGGATCTTCCTGGGTGTATTTGGCTATGGTACAGGCGGCTTCGACGGTTTCTTTCAGGGAATTTTCGCTTAAATCGGTCGTGCTGGCAGAACCCTTGCGATGGCCGAAGTAAACCGTAACACCCAAGCTTTGGTCGCGGTGGTGTTCGATGGTTTCCACTTCCCCCGTGCGGGCGCTGACCGATAATCCCTGGTCCATGCCCACTCCCGCTTCCGCCCCGCTGGCCCCCAGTTTTTTTGCATGATCCAAAACGGAGGAGACTTTATCTTCCAGGATTTTTAATTGAGATTCGATAGAAGAAGTTCTCGAATCAGACATGGGTACCTCCTACCGTGAGCCCGTCCACCCGTAAAGTCGGTTGGCCGACACCTACCGGGACGCTTTGCCCGTCCTTGCCGCAGGTGCCAACCCCGGGATCAAGGTTCAAGTCATTACCCACCATGCTGACCCGGGTCAGAACCTCGGGACCGTTCCCAATCAGCGTTGCACCCTTGACGGGCCGGGTAATACGGCCGTGCTCGATCAAATAGGCTTCTGACGCCGAGAAGACGAATTTGCCCGAAGTAATATCCACTTGGCCGCCGCCGAAATTT
>JALSQY010000415.1 GCA_026985035.1 Methylothermaceae bacterium | reverse complement strand
CGTGCAGATGAGCGTGCGTCCGGGCATGGTCATCCGCGGCCAGGGCGTGGATCAGGGCAGCTCGATCGCGGTCCAGTCCGTGGACGTGCAGATCGAGGTCAAGGGTCCGATCGACAGCGTGGACGTGGCCGCTTCCCAGCTCGTGGTGCTGGGGCAGACCGTGGCGGTGGACGTGCTCACCCGCATCTACGAAGAGAACCCCGACGACACCTACACCTCGCTGGTGCTGGGTGACCTCCAGGCGGGCGACTACGTCGAGGTCTCGGGCACCCGTCAGGCCGACGGCTCGGTGCTGGCCACCCGGATCGAACGGAAGCTGGTGAGCCCCAGCGACCCCGAGTACGGTCAGGTGGAGGTCAAAGGCACCGCGACCAACCTCGACACGACCGCGATGACCTTCGACCTTGGGGGCTACGCGGTGGACTACAGCGGCGCTGCGGTCGAGGGCACCCCGGCCGAGGGCGCCTTCGTGGAGGTCAAGGGCACGCTCAGCGACACGACCATCGTCGCGAGCAAGGTCGAGTTCAAGACCGGCGACTCGGGCATGGACTACGATGGCGAGAAGGCCGAGATCTACGGCCCGGTGGTCAACCTCGACACCACCGCGATGACCTTTGAGGTCGCCGGCTTTAGCGTGGACTACAGCAACGCCAACGTGGAGGGCAACCTCCAGGAGGGCGCCTACGTGGAGGTCGAGGGCACCCCCGACGCGAGCGACCCCACCCTCATCCACGCCTACAAGGTTGAGGTGAAGTACGAGGACGGCGGCGACGGCTCCTGTGACGGCGAGCTGAAGGGCGCGGTGGAGAGCGTGGATTACGACGCCAAGCTGCTCACCGTTGGTGGCAAGACCTTCTGGGCCGACGCCATGACCATCGTCAAGCAGGATGACCCCGACGCACCGCTGACCTTTGGCGACATCCAGGTGGGTGACTGGGTCGAGGTGAAGTTCGACTCCGCCAACACCAACGCCGACGGCTACGCCTACGCGGCTAAGATCGAGGTCAAGGGCATGGACGACGGCGAGGGCAGCGACGCCAGCTACTACGAGCTCGAGGGTTATGCCCAGAACGTTGACGCCGCGGCCATGACCTTCGACCTCAACGGCTTCACCGTGGTCGTCGACAGCGCGACGGTCTACGAGGTCTACGACAGCTACGCCGACGCGGCGACCTTCTGGGTCCAGATCAGCGACGGCGACAAGGTCGTGGTCAAGGGCGCCGTGGACGCCGACGGCAACTTCCTGGCGAGCAAGATCGAGCTCGACAACTGACTCCGACACCATCGTGCACCTGCTTTCCGCGCCGCCGCGGGGTCCACTGGACCCCGCGGCGGCGTTTACCTGGCGTTAACGCCGCCCCCCTAGGCTTTGTAAGGGAGGGAACGTTTATGCGATGGAGAAGATGGACGCTCGCGCTGATCGTGCTCCTCAGCCCGGTGCTGGCGG
>JALSQY010000414.1 GCA_026985035.1 Methylothermaceae bacterium | reverse complement strand
AATAAAGGATGGAAGGCGGCAAATCATCCAGGCCGGTAATCACCGTGGCGCCAGTGGTGGTCAAACCGGACAAGGATTCAAACACAGCATTGGTGAACGACATGTGCGGATTTTCGGAAAGCGCGAACGGCACCGCGCCAGTCAACCCCAATGCCAGCCACAGCAGCACCACCACCAAAAAACCATCTCGCACCCTGAGTTCCCGGCGGGCACGCCGAAATGGCCACCAAAGCAACACGCCGGCGATAAAAATAATCACAAACCCCAGCAAAAACGGGCGGGCGGCACCGTCGCCATAGAACAAAGAAACCGCCAGCGGCGGTATCATGGTGAGACTGAAAAACATAGACAAGGCACCGATGATTCGAAGAACCACCTGCACCTGAACCACGGTAGTCAATTCATGCGGCCTTCGCAGGAACGAATTGAAAGAGCTTTTCCACGGCGGAAATCAAATTTTTATCGAGCAAGAACATAATCAGATGATCGTCTTCTTGAAGCTGTGTATCGTGATGGACCTGAATCACCTCATTGCCCCGCACTAACACCCCAGGCACTACGCCATCCGGCAAGTTTAATTTTTCAATTTTGCGTCCCACCACTTTGGAGCGCCCGGGGCAACCATGAATTACCGCTTCCAAAGCTTCGGCCGCGCCCCGGCGCAAAGAGTGGACCTGAACCACGTCTCCCCGCCGCACATGACGCAGCAAACTGCCGATGGTGGCCTGCTGGGGAGATATCACCAGATCCACCAGGCTGCTTTCCACCAAATCCACATAGGCTGGTTTGTTAATCAAGCTGATCACCCGCCTTGCGCCCATTTTTTTCGCCAGCATGGAAGAGAGAATATTGGCTTCATCGTCATCCGTAATGGCGCAGAAAACATCCATATTTTCCACATTTTCATTGAGCAACAGGTCCCGGTCGGAAGCATCCCCCACCAAAACCACGGTATTTTCCAGGTCATTGGCCAATTTACGGGCCCTGGCTGGATTTTTTTCGATCACCTTCACTTGATAACGATATTCCAGAGCCTTGGCCACCCGTTTGCCGATATGACCACCCCCCGCAAACATCAAGCGTTTATAGCTTTTGTCCTTGCCTCGAAGCTCGGTCATCACTGCTTTGATTTCATCCTTGGGCGCCATGAAATAGACCTCGTCTCCCGGTTCAATGATCAAATCCCCGGTGGGGATGATCGGTTTTCCATCACGGAATATAGCTGTGATACGGGCATGTACCTTGGGCATATGTTGGTGTAATTCCCGAACCTGGTGTCTGACCAATGGCCCCCCTTCCATAGCCTGTAACGATATTAACCGGACTCTGCCACCTGCAAAATCCAATACCTGAGAAGCGCCAGGATAGGCCAATAGTCCACTGATAAAGTCACTGATGATTTGTTCAGGACTGATCACCACGTCCACCGCAATCTTGCAGGAGCCAAACAGTTGGGGGTAGCGGGTATATTCAATGGCGCGGATCCGCGCTATTTTTTTGGGGACATTGAACAAAGTGTAGGCAATCTGGCAGGCGAGCATGTTGGTTTCGTCGTCGCTGGTCACCGCTACCACCAAATCCGCGCTGGCCGCGCCGGCTTTTTCCAAAACTTGAGGATGAGCGGCATTACCGGTCACAGTGGCGATATCAAAACGGTCTTGCAATTCCCGCAGGATATCCGGTTTTGTATCGATGACCACCACATCGTAGGCCTCCTGGGCCAAGTTGCTTACGACGCTGGTGCCAACCCTGCCTGCGCCCAAGACAAGTATTTTCATGGTTAAAGTTATCGTTTTTCCTTGAATTTAATTCCCAATGAATGGAGCTTGCGGTACAGATGGGTACGTTCCATGCCAATCGCCTGAGACAAACGCGCAACGCTTCCGCCGTGTTTATCCAAATGATACTCCAAATAGGCTTTTTCGAAACGTTCGCGGGCTTCCTTCAATGGTAAATCGTAAAACTCCGGTGCTTCCGCCGTCTCCCGGGTGACGATTTCGCCCAAAGCAGTCTTTACTTCGTCCAGTTCTACTTCTTCGCCGCTGCCTAAAATAAGCAAACGGTGCACCAGATTTTTGAGCTCGCGGATATTACCCGGCCAGGCGTAATTGCGCAAGAAATTCTGTACTGCCACCGGGAAACGCCGGAAAGTCAGCTTCTCTTGAGTCACAAAGCGGTCCACGTAATAATTCAACAGTTCCGGGACATCTTCGCTGTGCTGGCGCAAGGGCGGCACCACCAAGGTGACTTCGTTCAACAGGTAATAGAGATCCTTACGGAAATGTCCGGCATTGACCTCCTCTTCCAAGGCTCTCCTGGTGGAAGCCAATACCCGCACATCCACATTCACCTGTTCGCTGCCTCCCACCCTGAGAAAAGATTGCGATTCCAAGGCACTGACCAGACGCAGCTGGGTCTCTTCATCCATGTCTCCCACTTCCTCGAGAAACAACGTACCGCCATGAGCTTGTTCCAGCAATCCACAATGGACCTTGCCGCCTTCTTCCTTGCCAAAAAACTCGACGGCCGAATACTCCGGGGCGATTGTACCTACGCCCACGGAAATGAAAGGCCGGTCCCGGCGTGAGCTGTTTTTATGGAGATATCGGGCAAAGGTTTCTTTCCCCGTACCCGGCTCGCCGACAAACAAGACCCGGGTATCATGGGGGGCAAGCCGGCGCACCTGATCCCGCAACCGTTCCATTGCTGCGCTTTTGCCGATGGGCTCAATCAAGGGAATGGTTTCACCAACCGCAGGCGCTTTTTGGAAGCGGCTGGACTCCAAAGCCCGCTCCACAGTGGAGAGCAGTTTAGCCATGGACAGGGGCTTTTCCAGATAATCGTAGGCTCCCAAGCGGGTAGCCTCCACCGCAGTCTCAACCGTACCATGCCCTGACATCATAATGACCGGACAAGGAGTCGCCCCACCTTCCACCCATTCTTTCAACAGGCTAACGCCATCCACATCCGGCATCCAGATATCCAGCAGCACTAAATCCGGCACCTGTTGATGCCAGAACTGACGGGCCTGATCAGCGTTTTCCGCGGTCTCCACAAGAAAACCTTCGTCTTCAAGGATTTCCCGTACTAACTGGCAAATATCCGGTTCATCATCGACCACTAGGATCGTCGCCTCATTCACACCCATTGTCTCCTTTGATTTTCAGCATATTGTGGCTCTGGCATCGTTTTAACCGCCGGCAAACGAATAACAAATCTAGCGCCACCCTTATAGCCTCGATCCAGCCGGATAGAGCCGCCATGTTCCTCGATTATTTTTTTGACAATCGCCAATCCTAACCCGGTACCCTTGGATTTGGTCGTGACATAAGGGTCAAAAATATGATCCACCTGTTCCGCCTCTACCCCGGGACCATTATCTTCCAGAATCAATTCCACGCCGTAAAAATCCTTTTCCTCTACAGGCCGGGCGATAATCCGCATGGTAATGGGCGAATTGCCCGCTTCCAGAGCGTTTTTAATGAGATTATGCATCACTTGGCGCAAGCGCAAGGGATCGGCAAGCAGTTCCGGTAAATCAGGGGATAAATCCAGCTGAAAACGTATGCCCGATTGTGGTGGATACAATGCCAGCACCTCATCAATCAGTATAGCCAAATCGAGGGTCTGGGGCTGTAATTTAGGCGGCCTGGCATATTCGGAAAAAGCGTTCACCATGGCTTTGAGCGCTTCAACTTGTTGGACGATGGTGCGCGTGGAACGTTCCAGCACCTTGCCGCTTGGGCCATCGACCTGGCCTTCCAATTTGTGTTGCAGGCGTTCAGCCGCCAATTGGATGGGCGTCAGCGGGTTTTTGATCTCATGGGCCAGACGCCGGGCCATTTCGCTCCAAGCGGCATTTTTTTGCGCTTGCACTAGGGTGGTAATATCATCCACCACCAAAACCGCTCCGCTCCGGCGGCCATCGGCGCCAAGAAGGGGGCTGCCCCGGCACAGCAATACCTTCATGCCGTTGGCGCCGGACAAAACTATCTCTTCCTGCCACACGCCGTCGGATTGCGATAGTTTTTCCCTGATCAAGTGAACCAGCTCCGCCAATTCAGGATTTTCCTGCGCCAAGGCGCGAATTGGCTCTCCTTTCACTTTGTCAAAATCAATCTTTAAAATTTCCTCCGCGGCTTGATTGGCGGTCTTAAGACGAAGCATGTCATTCAAGGTTAAAACCCCTGACGACAAATGTCCCAAAACTGTTTCCAGATAAGCTCGCTGATCCTCCACTTGACGCCTTGACCGGTCTGCCTCATCCCGGGCCCTCGCCAGATAAGCCGTCATGGTGTTGAAGGAACTGACCAAAAAACCCATATCATCTCTTTGCAGAATCGGCAAGCGCTTGTCCAAATTGCCCTGGGCCACCGCCTGGGTGCCCTGAACCAACATCTTCACCGGCGCCACGATCCGGCGAATACTCAAAAACGCCGCCCAGGTAGCTGCCAGCATGCTCACCAATAAAATCAACGACAAAGTCAGTGAAAAGCTGAATTTCAAGGATTGGCGCAGGTAAACCATCTTCTGGTAATGGGCATAGGCACTTTCCACCGTCTGTGCCAATTGGTTAACCCTGGGTGGCAGGGGGTACAACGCCTGCAAAAACAAAGGATTTTCATGCTGTACTGGTACTATCACCCGAACTTGCAACGCGGGTTTGGATTTCTCCTCGACAAAAGGCCCCGGCGCAGGATCCAAGCCCACATAACCATTTCCCTTTTCAGCCTGGCGCAGCAGACTGGAATCCGGCAGGCTGGGAATGATCAATTCAGCGCTGGCATTACTGGTGGCCATAATCCGGCCTTGCTTGCTTAGCAAGGTCAATTCGGAAGCACCGGCACGTTCACGCAGGCGGTGAAGCTCAATGGCCAATACCCCTTCGGGCACACCTTCCAAGGTTTCCGCCATTTCCCTGGTGCGCCTGAAAAGTATCCGCGTCCTTTGGTCCAGGGCGGCCTTTCCAAGTTCCAAGGAACTTTCCATGGCCTGATCAATTTGCACGTCAAACCAACTGTCGATACTACGGTGAAGGAATTGCAGTGAGTAATAGAAAACGATGGAAGCCGGCGCCATGGCGAGAAACACAAACAGCAATACCATTCTCAATGCCAGCCGTGAGCCGGCGGCACGCTTGCGGAATTGTTTAATCAACCAAAAAATATTGGCCCCGACCAGCCCCAATAGTAAGATGCTGCCCAAAATATTGGTCAACAGCAGCCAGGAATACATCTCCCCTAGTTTGGAAACGGCTTGGGTGGCCGAACTCATCAGGTGCAAAGGCACGAGGATGACAGCGAACAAAATGAGCACCGACAGGCTCAGTGGAGGTTTTAGTCGAAAAGCGGCCATTGGTACTCTGATGAAGCAAGGCGCCACTGGGGCGATAAATACGCCAAGGGCCGCAGCGCCCAAGGCAGTTTCTCGATATCCAGTTTAACCCCTAAACTGACGTAAACCTCGTCCTTGGGCGTCAATTTTCTGCGGGGTGCCTTGAGTGGCACTTCCTGCAACACGCCAAGCGCTTCCAAAGCCGCTTTCAAGGTTACGAAGCTACGCTGAACGCGGTTGCCTTCGTCCACCACCTGATAAGATTGTGCCAGGGGATAATATTGCAACCGGAAATCCAGCCGCTTGCGCCATAACACCTCATCCCAAAACCAGTGCCGTGGCTGGAGAATGCGGGCGGTCACAGCCACTGTCAAGGGCACGCCATGGCGAAGGGCATCCACGGCGGCGGGACTGAAGCGGTAATCGATATTGGCGCTTAATGCCAGGGCATCGCTTTGCTGGGTCAAACGGGCTTGCAACACTCTGAATCCAAAATCAGCTCCAATGGCTGGAGACAGCCCATTAACAAGAAAAAGGAAACCTAGAATCCATGCCAGCGGGTAATGACAAGAAGGCGCGATGACAGGATCTTCAGGGAATGCCATGCCTCCATTCAGACCTCGCCTTCCTGTTCCGCGAGAAAGTCCCGCCCCGACACGCATCTTCTGGCGCACACCCAGCTGCAATAGACCCTTATTTAGATCTGGCCCGTTGGAGGCTCGATGGTGGCCGTGCAGGCCGCCAATATTCCCCAAAAGTCTCTCGCCGTATCTATAATAAATAGGGATCCCTATCGAGCGCCAGAACATTTCTTCAATCGTGCGTAATAAAATCCATCCATAGCATTTTCCCCTGGCAAAATCTGCCTGCCTGGGCCCGATGGCTGGCCCCAATCCGCCTGTATTGTGACAGCCTGCGCATCAAGATAGTCTGCCAAAAAAGCGCTCACTTGCTGTTCGTTTTCTTCTTTCAGTATCGAGCAAGTGGCATACAGCAAGATACCGCCGGGCGCCAGCAACGGCCAGACAGCATCAAAAATCTCCCGCTGCACTCTTGTCAAGGCATTGATGTCGGCTTCCCGCCGCAGCAATTTGATATCTGGATGCCGCCGGATCACGCCCGTTCCAGAACAAGGGGCATCCAACAAAATTCTGTCAAAGTGTACTCCATCCCACCAATCGCCGATTTGGCGGGCGTCGGCAACTTTCAGCTCAACCGGCATGGGCTTTCCCCTCCGGTTCAAATTGTCTTGTATCCGCTGTAACCGTTTTGCATCAACGTCAAGGGCAACTACCCCTTGCAATGCTGGGCAATGCTCCAACAAATGCAGGGTCTTCCCGCCAGGCGCGGCGCAAACATCCAAAACCCGCCGGCCGGATGATAACATCATCAAAGGTGCCGCCAATTGGGCGGCGGCATCCTGAACCGATACCAAGCCTTCGGAAAAGCCCGGCAAATGTTGAACCGGTACCGGTCTTTCCAGCATCAAGGCAGAGTCTATACCTGCAACCGGGGTGGCATTTAAGCCGCTTTGTTTCAATCTTTGCTGATATTCTTCGCGGGTCACAGCTTCTAGGTTCACCCGCAGCGTCATCGGTGCTTGCTGATTATTTGCCTGGAAAATCCCGGTACTAT
>JALSQY010000413.1 GCA_026985035.1 Methylothermaceae bacterium | reverse complement strand
GCACAGCTCGCGTTCCTTCAGCACCTTATCGCCATCACGGGCGATCAGCAGCGCGCCCCAACCACCAGGGCCGGGATTGCCGGAGCAGGCTCCGTCGGTATAGGCATACAGGTCAGGCATGGGCGGTTATGATGATCCAGTCAGAGCGGCTGCCGTCAAGGCCGGTGCCGTTGCCAAAAGTGGCGTTAAGAGTGTGGAAACCGGCATCTGTCAGCAGGGTTTCCAGTTCGGTTTGGCTGTAATAGGCATAGAAACGGTCCAGCCGGTCACGGCGTTCGCCGCTGCCCGATTTCATGCCGATGTGAAACACACCGCCGGGTTTCAGCGCCTCGTGCAGGGCGGCCAGATGGGCGGGCATTGCGGATTTGGGCGCGTGCAACAGGCTGAAGTTGGCCCAGATGCCGTCGTATTCATCCTGCCCGTCGATGTCGTCAAAGGTGGCATGCCGCACGGGAATGCCGTAGTTTTCCGCGGCCACCTTCACCATAGCGGCCGAAGCATCGGTGGCATCCACCGTGAACCCCGCCTTTTGCAAAAACGCAGCCGTCTTGCCGGGACCACAGCCCAGATCCAGCACATGCGCGCCTTCGGGCAGCATTTCAACGAACCGGTCCAGCGACGGATTGCGCCATTCGCTGTCTTCAAGAGCGACATAATCGGCGAATTTCGTGTCATAGACGGCGATGGTGGTCGGGTCGCTGCTCATGCTTTTTCAAACGCCAGTTTCAGGCCGAGTCCGGCAAAGGTGGCGGCAAATCCGCGTCGCATCCATTTCAAAACGCTGGGGCTGGACAGAACGCGGTCGCGGGCGGTGGCGGCGAATAGGCCATATAACACAAAAACGACAAAGGTCATCACCATGAACACAAGGCCCAAGCCGAGCATTTCAAAAGCTGCGTTTTCGGGATTGCCGGACAGGAATTGCGGCAGGAAGGCAAGGAAGAAAAGCGACAGTTTGGGATTTAGCACGTTGATCAGCATTCCGCGCAAGGCGATCTTTCTAAGGGCGCGGGATTTTACCTTTTGATTGATGCTCATCGTTCCTGCTTCGCGCAGGGTTTGCCACGCCATGTAAAGCAGGAAGGCAACGCCGGCGAACTTCACCAGTTGGAAGGCAACCGCCGATGTGTGCAGCAGAGCGGCAAGTCCGAGGATTGCGGCAAACATCGCCGGAACAATCCCGAAGGTGCAGCCAAAAGCCGCCGCGATGGCCGCCCGACTGCCAAGGCCAATGCCCGTGGCAAGCGTATAAATCACGCCGGTTCCGGGGATCAGAACCACGGCCAGCGCAGTTAGTAGAAATTCGATCGAGATCATTTTGTGTCTCCTTCACGCAAAATGCGCGGCACTTTGAATTCGACGTGTTCCTTGGCGGTTTCCACCAGTTCGACGGTCACGTCATAGCGGGCGCGAAAGGCGTCGATCACTTCGTCCACCAGCACTTCGGGGGCCGAGGCAC
>JALSQY010000412.1 GCA_026985035.1 Methylothermaceae bacterium | reverse complement strand
GTGGTGTTTTTCGCCACCCCCAATGGCACCGCCATGCAGTATGCGGAAAAGCTGCTGGAAAAACAGGCTGTTGTCATTGATCTTGCGGCCGATTTCCGTCTGCGGGACCCAAAATTGTGGGAGATCTGGTATGGCCAACCCCATGCCTGTCCGGAATTGCTGGAAGTGGCGGTTTACGGCCTGCCGGAACTGCATCGGGAAAAAATCCGCAAGGCACGCTTGATCGCCTGTCCCGGTTGTTATCCAACTGCGGTGCAATTGGGTTTTTTGCCTTTGCTGGAAGGCGGCTTGGTGGACGGTTCGGATTTGGTGGCCGATTGCAAGTCCGGGGTTTCCGGCGCGGGCCGCAAGGCCCAGCTAGCAACGTTGATGGCCGAGACGGGTGAGAGCTTCAAGGCGTATTCGGTTCCCGGCCACCGCCACCATCCCGAGATTTGCCAAGGCTTGAATGGGATTTCGGGCAAGCCGGTATCGCTTACCTTTGTGCCCCATCTGGTGCCCATGATCCGTGGGATTCATGCCACCTTGTATGCGCCTGCCGATGCAGACCACGATTTCCAGAAACTTTTCGAAAGCCGCTATGCCAAAGAACCGTTCGTGGATGTATTGCCGCCGGGCAGCCATCCCGACACCGGCGACGTGCGCGGCGCCAACCGTTGCCAGATGGCGGTGCACTATCTGCCGGAAAGTGGCAAGGTGGTGGTGTTGTCGGTGATTGATAATCTGGTCAAGGGCGCCGCCGGCCAGGCAGTGCAAAACATGAATCTGGCCTTTGGCTTGCCGGAGACCATGGGATTGGAAATGGTGGCATTGTATCCTTAATCAGGGTCTCCTGAGACAAGCCTGGGTCCAAAAACCGGTATTTCTTGACCAAATCAGTGGGAAAAGAGGATAATGCAACCATGAATGCAGTCGTAGAAACCAAAACAACCAGCGAATCTCCTATCGTCTTCACCGATAGCGCGGCGGAGAAAGTAGCCGGGCTGATTGCTGACGAAGGCAACCCCGGTTTGAAATTGCGGGTTTACATCAGCGGCGGTGGCTGTTCCGGCTTTCAGTACGGTTTTACCTTTGATGAAGATATTGCCGAAGATGATACCGTGATCGAGAAAAATGGTGTCACCGTGCTGATTGATTCCATGAGCATCCAATATTTGCGGGGAGCGGAAATCGACTACAAAGACGACGTTTCCGGTGCCCGCTTCGTCATCCGCAACCCCAACGCCAAGACCACTTGTGGATGCGGGTCATCGTTTGCGGTATAGGGCTAACTCCTGGATTGAACGTCTTCCCATGTTTTTTGCAGGGAAGCGCTTTGTGCCTCAATATCCGCCAGTAATTCAAACTGTTTTTGTGCTTTGCGCAGATTTTCTTCCGGGTGGGAGACTTTGAAGTAGCGGTTGCCTTCCAGGTAGTCGGTCAAAAAACGGATGCCCAGTTCGAAGGGAAGGAGAGCAATGGCATCCGGTACGTGATGACATTCGGCGGGGGTTAAAAAAGCCTTCGCCTCTGCAAACCAGCCCTTCAGAATAGCGCCGGCGATGTCGAGATCGAATTTACCGTTTTTACCGCGACAGGCAGAGCGAAGACAGTCGCCAATGTCATAAAGCACCAACCCCGGTTGCAGGGTATCCAGATCCACCCAGGCCACGGGTTGGCCGGTGACTTTGGAAAACAGCACATTATCCAGTTTAGGGTCGCCGTGAATTATCCGCAGTGGTAGTGCCCCCTTGTTTTTGGCAATCTCCAGTACCGATGCCCATTGTCTTCGCGGGCGGATAAAATCAATCATTTTCTCTACATCGGCAGGCAGTGTTGTGCCGGTTGCAAGAATCCGCTCCAACTGTGCCAGATAGCTTGGCGTAACGTGGAAATCCGGCAAAGTGACTTGCAGCCTGTCCACGGCCAGATCTGTCAGCAGGCAGTGTAATCTTCCCAGGCTCCAGCCCAGCATTTCCGCTTCAGCCAGATTGGCGAGCCGGGCTTTGTTTTCACTGTGCCCGATATACTCCAGCATGCGCCAAAACCCGTCTTCTTCGTCCGCAACCCAGTCCTTGCCATTCCTCGCCGGAATGATGCCGGGCAAGCGAATGCCCGCGTTGGGATGGCGTGCCAAATGAGCCGTGACTTGCCGCAGGTTGGCCATGATTTTTCCGGGATCGGGAAAGACGTTGGTATTGATCCGTTGTAGCACGGCTTTTGCCTGGCGGGTCATGATGAAAAAAGACTCATTGATTAATCCGCCGCCAAGCGGAGCAACTGAGATGATATCTCCAGGAATTTTGAATTGCTGAATGATTTTTGCAATTTGCAACATGCAAAGCCCTGTTTTATCCCGGATAGATTCCGCCCAAAATCACCGGATGACGTGCGCCGGTCACGCCGGGCAAGTTGCCCGGCCGGCGGCCGAGGGATTGCTTGGCGAGCCAAGCGAAGGCCGTGGCTTCCACCCAGTCTGGATCAATGCCGAATGCCTGGGTGTTTTGGACCGGGCAATTGAAGGCGTTTGAAATCAATTCTATTAAAAATCGGTTGTGAACACCCCCCCCGCAAATGAGCATCCGGTCGGGAGTGAATTGCGACGATTCGATGCCCTGGCGGATGCTGGCGGCGGTGAGATGGGACAGGGTGGCTTGAATGTCTTGGGGCGGGATGGATGGGCAGGATTTCAGGGCCGTTTCCAGCCATTTCAGGGAAAAATATTCGGGCCCGGTGCTTTTGGGAGGTGGCTGTTGAAAATAAGGATCGCGTAACAGAATTGCCAGCAAGCCAGGGTGGCACCGGCCGCTACGGGCCCAGTCGCCGTTTCGATCATAAGGTTGGTTCAAGTGGCGGGATATCCAGGCGTTGAGCAAGGTATTGCCAGGGCCGGTATCGAAACCCATGACAGGCCGGCCGCTGGTGGTTTTCGGTAGAAGGGTGATATTGGCGATGCCGCCGAGATTGACAATCACCCGGTTTTCTTCTTCCGATTGAAATACCGCCTCGTGAAAGGCCGGTACCAGGGGCGCTCCTTGGCCGCCAGCGGCGATGTCGCGGCGGCGGAAATCGGCCACGGTGACAATGCCGGTGATCTCAGCTATCCGGTTGGGATCGCCGATTTGAAGTGTATAGGGATAGGGCGCGTTGGGAGCGTGATGCAAGGTTTGGCCGTGACTGCCGATGGCGGTGACAGTTGCGGCGGCGATGCCGGCTTGTTGAAGGAGTTCAAGCACGCAATGGCCGAACAGATCTCCCAGTTCGGCATCCAATTGGCCCAAAGTCTTGAGGGCGATTGATTCCTTGAAACAGTGGCGGCGGAGCCGTTCCCGCAGTTCCGGTGGATAAGGGTGATAATGATGGTCCAGCAGCCGGATTCTGTGATCGTCGAACTCTGTCAGGGCAACATCCACGCCATCCAGGCTGGTGCCTGACATCAGGCCGATGAAATAATCCGTCACCGAGGCGCGGGCGGGGTTTCAGCCTTGGCGACGGCCACCGGCCGGGCCTGTTCCAGTGCCGCCAGCAGGGGTTCGGTTTGTTGCCGGAATCCCGCGAGCAGCGGCAAGGGGATAGGGTGGGAGCCGGGCAGTGGCACGGTCAGAGGGTCACGGTGGCGGCCGTGAATGCGGAATTCATAGTGTAAATGAGGCCCCGTGGCGAGACCGGATTGACCCACAAAGCCGATCACGTCCCCTTGTTGGACAGAGCTGCCGGTTTTGAACTTTTTGGAAAAGCGGCTGAGGTGGGCATAGAGGGTGGTGTAGCCTTGGCCGTGGTCGAGGACGATGACCCGCCCATAACCGCCTTTGTGACCCCGGAAGATGATCCTGCCGTCGCCGGTGGCACGCACCGGTGTGCCAATGGGGGCGGCGTAATCCACGCCTTTATGGGCGCGGATGCGGTGAAGCACGGGATGACGGCGCTTGAGGTTGAAACGGGAGGTGATGCGGGCGGATTTGACTGGCGTGCGCAGAAATGCCTTGCGCAGGGATTCACCGTCCGGGGTGAAATAACCG
This sequence comes from Methylothermaceae bacterium, assembly GCA_026985035.1. Taxonomy (GTDB): domain Bacteria; phylum Pseudomonadota; class Gammaproteobacteria; order Methylococcales; family Methylothermaceae; genus Methylohalobius. The sequence continues at coordinate 3,026 of JALSQY010000412.1, read as the reverse complement.
GTGTGCCCGTCGGGAAGTGTATAACGCAAAGCCCGGTAAACTTGGCCGCCATTGATAAATTCCGCCGCCACAATAGCGCCGTCGCCAATCGGTTGGTCATCAATGTAAAGCTTCTCGTAAAGCACAGTGAAGCGGTCGCCCGGGCGCAGGCCCCGGGCGAAATCGATGTCCCAGCCGAAAATTTCCGTCAGTTTCATAATCAGCTTGTCGCTCAGCCCCGCAGTTTTGCCATCCAGGTAGAGGGACTGCTGAATGACGCCGCCGGCCAGTTGTAATTCCCGCTCTGGCTGCCGGGTGACAAGCTGACTGGTGAAACCACTGGTGGTTTTGGTAATGGCGATGGCGTCGGTTTTACTTTGTTGATAGACCAATGATTGCAGTTTCCCGTGGCCGTCCAGTTTAAATTTCAAGGTTTTGCCTGGATAAAGCCGGGTTAACTGTTTGTACAAGGGGGCATTGTCTTCCAGGATCGAGTGCAAGGTAGTGGTGCCCAGGTTGTATTTGGAAAAAATCCCGGCCAGGGATTCCCCTTTCTGAATTTGATGTTCAATCCAAAGATCGGCCGCTTTCGGCAATGGTGCGGGCGCTGCTGGCAAGGTTCCGGTGGTGGGAGATAGGGTTGCTGGTTTGGGAGGAGGTTGAATGGCAGGGATATCTGCCTGTGTCGAATAATTGCTCGAACTGGCCGCACCCAGTCCGCCAAGCAGCACCATCGTCAAGCCGCTTAAAATCATTTTTTTCATCGAGTCCCCAAGTGGCGAACGGTTGTTATTTTTTGTGACAAAGGTAGGGGTAAAAAAGATAGAATTGAGAAGTGTAGAATAACTTGTGATGAGTTGCCAGTTTTTCCTGTTTTATCACAGGGTTCCGTCATCTATTGAGGTTGACGGCAGGTGGTCAGTTTTAGGAGAAGGGGGGCTCAGAGTGGGATTTGAAGGAGACAGAATGGTTGAACCGGAACAGGCCGTGGCGTTGCTTAAGCGCGGTGTGGAAGAAATCTTGTTGGAAAATGAATTGCTGGATCGTCTCAAGAGCGGGCGTCCCCTGCGGGTGAAGGCTGGCTTTGACCCCACCGCGCCGGATTTGCATTTGGGCCATACGGTACTGCTGAACAAACTCAAGCAGTTTCAGGACCTGGGGCACGAGGCGATTTTTCTGATTGGCGATTTTACCGGCATGATAGGCGATCCCACCGGCAAGAATCAGACCCGCAAACCCTTGAGCCGCGATGAGGTGATTGAAAACGCCCGCACTTACGAGGAGCAAATCTACAAGATTCTCGACCCTGAAAGAACCTTGATCATGTTCAATTCCAGCTGGATGAACGCCATGAGTGCGGCGGATTTGATCCAATTGGCGGCCAAATTTACTGTGGCGCGGATGCTGGAGCGCGATGACTTCAGCAAGCGTTACAAGACCGGCCAGGCCATCGCCATTCACGAATTCTTGTACCCGTTGATTCAAGGTTACGATTCGGTCGAGCTGAAGGCCGACGTGGAGCTGGGAGGGACCGACCAGACATTCAACCTGTTGGTGGGGCGCCAACTCCAGGAAAGCTATGGGCAAAACCCCCAGGTAGTGATGACGCTGCCGATTCTGGAAGGACTCGACGGCGTGCAAAAGATGTCCAAATCCCTGGGCAATTACATCGGCATCGCCGAGCCCCCGGACGAAATGTTCGGCAAAATCATGTCCATTTCCGATGATTTGATGTGGCGCTATTTTGAGCTGCTGAGTTTCCGTTCCCTGGAAGAGATCGAGGTATTTCGCCGGGCTTGCGGGGAAGGAGCCAATCCCCGGGATTTCAAGGTCAAGCTGGCGCTGGAAATCGTTAGCCGGTTCCATAGCGCCGAGGCGGCGCAAAAGGCGCTGGAGAATTTCGAAGCCCGCTTCAAGCAAGGGGTGTTGCCGGAAGATTTGCCTTTGCAAAAACTGCCTGCGCCAGAGCCGCAAGGTTATGCCATAGGGAATTTGTTGAAAGATGCTGGATTGGTGAAAAGCACTTCCGAGGCGTTGCGCATGATCAAGCAGGGAGCAGTGCGGATTGACGGGGAACGGGTGTCGGATCCCAAGCTGGTGATTCCTCCCGATGCGACTCATATTTTTCAGGTAGGCAAGCGCAAGTTTGCCAAAGTGAAAATCCTGCCTTGCCAAGTGGCATAAAATGCTTGCAAGGCGGTGGAAATTCAGGGGCTATAACATAAAGATCAGAAGGAGTTCACGGTGAGTAACGGACCGGTTTTAAAGGACATGCTAGAATACACACCCCAGCCGCTGCGTTTTGGTACCAGCGGCGTGCGGGCCAAGGTCACGGAGTTGACCGATATCGAAGTTTATTGCTTGACCCGGGGTACGTTGGCGTATTTTGAACAAACGGGGAAATTGACCTGTCACTCTCACCCTTCCGGAACTGTCACCATTCCTTTGGCGGGGGATTTGCGCCCTTCCACCGAGCGCTTGCTGCAAGCGACAGCCAAAGCGATTGACGATGCCGGCTTTGAGGTGGACTACGTGGGCCGCATTCCGACTCCGGCGTTGACATATTACGCCTTACAAAAGGGGGTGGCCAGTTTTGTCGTGACCGGCAGCCATATCCCTTCCGATCGCAACGGCCAAAAAGCCAACCGCTGTGACGGCGAGGTGCTGAAAAGCGACGAAGCAGGCATTGTTGAAGCGGTATCGGTATTCCGCGACCGGGAATATAATCGGCCTGCGGATCAATCTCCCTTTGACAGCAAGGGCATGTTCAAACCGCAATTCAAATATCGGTTGCCTTCCCCCAACATGAAGGCTGCCGAAGTATTTCAGTCCCGTTATCAAAACGTATTTACATCAGATGCCCTAAAAGGCTTGAGAGTTCTGTTTTTTGAATACAGCGCCGTGGGCCGGGACTTGATCCCGCAAATTCTGGAACAGGCAGGCGCCGAAGTGGTCCGGGCCGGACGCAGTGAAGAGTTCATTCCCCTGGATACCGAGGCGATTTCCGACCATCATTTGCAAATGTTGGCGGATTTGGCGGGCCAGCA
>JALSQY010000411.1 GCA_026985035.1 Methylothermaceae bacterium | reverse complement strand
CCGATCTGGAGATCAAGGGCGTGTGGTTGGTGCAGCCGCAAGTCATGGTAGGGGGCGGTTTCTTTGCCCGCAAAACCATGGATTGGGAAGAGTTGGGCGCGGGGCTTTATATCCGTTATTTACTGGCTCCCCGGCAAGCCGTATTTAGCAGTGACATTCCCCGTTATTTATTTGGAGCTTTTGAATAACGCCGCAACAGACCAGCAATCAGGACCACTATCCAACCAATCAGCGGTGGTTCAGGGAGTGGCGTTAGCGGCGTCGAAGGCTCAAAGGGTCTAAACGGATACCAATTGCTTTGTCCTGCACAAAAGCGGCTTTGGTCGGCAAGAGTGGCATCACCACACTTATCAGATTCTGGATGTCCACTGAGGTTATTGGCAATCAAATTACCGTCAATATGACCATTGAAAAACGTGATATCGGCCCAGGGCGCGATAATGCTGCCCTTTACGCCGATTTCATGAATGCTTAGGCTGGTTGATTGGAAAAAATTGAATAAAACACCTTGAGTCAAGTTGCCATCGTGCCGGGTTGAACTTTCGGGAGAATTATCAGGGACTTGTTGAAAATCGCTTCCCACCTTGCGGAAAAATGCAAAATCGCTCAAATCCGCCACCATACCAGACACATTGATCAGAATAGCCGATTCCAACGGCGCATCCAGATAAAAACCGTGAAGGGTATCGAAGAAAGAAGATTCCAGGGAAAACACATTCAAATCCGGACTATTTCCTTCGAGAAACAGACGGCACCCGGTACCAAAGCACTCTTGCCTTACTTGTCCGGTGGGCGTGAGGCCGCTCCAACCAAGAGCGTCTTGTTTAAGGTCGGCCTCAATCTGGTTGAAATCCAGGGGATTGCCGGGAATATAACGGCCATTGGGGTGGTTGGGATCATCATCATAAAATCCGACGCTATCCATATTGACAGTACCGCCACTGCGGGCATTGCCATGGTAAATACGCCCGTCGCTGAATTGAAGATCACCACCAACAATAAGCGTATCTTTGTGATTGGCCTGGTCGCCCAATTGTTTGGCAATGGAGTAATGGGAAAGCGTCAAATTTCCCCCAACGGCCAGAGGCCCTTCAATATCAGAAAAGTGGTGATCCATATCCCCAAAAACGAAGACATTGAAATCACCTGCCCTTTCCAGGGAAAGGGGTATAGCCTGTGAGACACCTGCTATGATTTGACACAATCCAACCGCCAAAGTCAGTACAAAGCCTTTCATCAAGTTACTCCACTACTTGCCGTTCTTGCCGGTCCCCCGACCAATCCAGATGATAATGTCTGCCTCTGGATTGATCAATTCGTTCATAAGTGTGGGCGCCAAAGTAATCGCGCTGTGCTTGAATCAGATTGGCAGGCAAGGTGGCACTTCGATAGCCATCGAAATAGGCAAGCGCCGAGCTCAATGCAGGGATGGGTTGACCATTCAAGACAGCGGAAGCAGTGACCTGCCGCCATGCGGTATGGCCGGACTGTATGACAGCACTAAAGTAGGGATCAAGCAACAAGTTTGCAAGTTCCGGGTCTGCTTCATAGGCACTTGCAATCTTTTTCAGAAAACGGGCCCGGATGATACAGCCTCCGCGCCATATTTTTGCCAAAGTGGCAAAATCAAAATGCCAGCCGAAAGCCTCCTGGGCTTGTCTCAGCAATTGAAATCCTTGAGCGTAAGCACAAATTTTTGCGTTGTATAAAGTCGTTTTGATTTGCTCTTGAAAGATACTTTTATTGGAGGGCAACTCTGTGTGAGTATCAGGGAAAATTTTATTTGCCTGCAGCCGTTCTTGTTTCAACCCCGACATATAGCGGGCGAACACAGCTTCTGCCAAGGAATTGGCTGGCACGCCAAGATCCAGGGCACTGATGGCAGTCCATTTGCCGGTACCCTTTTGTCCCGCGACATCCAAAATCTTTTCCACCAGAAAACCTTCGCCGTGAGGATCAGGCTGTTGCAAAATGTCGGCGGTAATTTCGATCAGATAACTCGCGAGCTCTCCCTGATTCCAGCTGGCGAACAATTGACCTATTTCATTTTCAGGCAGTTTCAATAGGTGCTTAAGGAGCCAGTAGCACTCAGCAATCAACTGCATGTCTATATATTCAATGCCGTTGTGAACCATTTTGACGTAGTGTCCCGCGCCATTCTCGCCCACACGCGCGGCGCAGGGTTCACCCCATGTGATTGGCTTGCCGGGTTCAGCGCCTTCGATGGGCTCGCCAGTAACGGGATCGACTTTTGCGGCAATAGACATCCAGATGGATTCAATTTTTTGCCAGGCTTCCAATGTCCCCCCAGCCATCAAGGATGGCCCAAAGCGGGCACCGGTTTCACCTCCAGAAACGCCGGAACCTATAAAATCGATATTCCGTTGCCTAAGCTCGCGCTCCCGTCGAATTGTGTCCAACCAATAAGCATTGCCGCAATCGACAATGACATCGCCAGGGTCAAGAAAGGCCAGCAGGCTTTCAATTGTCAAATCCGTTGGCTGACCTGCCTTGATAAGCAGCAAAATCCGACGCGGTTTTTCAATTCCTTGAATAAAGGATTCAAGATCATGGAAACCCGTCACAAATTGCCACGCAGGCTCATATTGCCGGCAATAGTCCAAAAATTCATCGGTTACATGGGGCGTTCGGTTATAAACCGCCGTATGGTAACCGTGATCAGCCAAATTCAAGCTGATATTTTTCCCCATGACTCCCAGTCCAACCACCCCCACCTGCGCTTTTTTAGGTGCCATTAAATATGCCTCCAAAATACAACTTAATGAAATTATCTATTGCCTATAGACAAACAATAAAATCTTTGCTTAAAATAAAGTTCGATGAGCCAAATGGTTCACGGCAAGATCGAAGCACATTGTAATCGATCTATATTTAGAACCCTGATTCACCAGGGTGATTTTAACTATAAAACTACTATATAGAGGTGGAGAAATGGCAGACGAAACCCAAGAAAAAGACAATTTTTGGTTGATTATCGGAGTCCTGATTGCTGCGGTAGTGGTCGGTGTAATCCTGCTCAAGAAGCGGGAAACCTCTTCCGTCCCCTATCAAGCATGGGAAGAAATCCGGAAAGAAGAAGCTCAAAAAGGAAAATAATACTACTATTCTTTCCAAGGTACTGGCGCGAGTACCACAATTTAGAAGGCCCCTTGTCAGGGGCCTTTTTTTTGGTCCAATTTGGCGCCCAGATGAACCGGGCTAGAGGGAAAATGGCTTATACATTAAAACGGAAGTGGGCGATGTCTCCTTCTTGCATCACATAGTCTTTGCCTTCCAGCCGCCATTTGCCAACATCTTTGGCGCCTTGCTCTCCCTGATAGCGGATAAAATCTTCAAAGGCAATGATTTCGGCGCGGATGAATCCTTTTTCGAAATCAGTGTGAATAACACCTGCCGCTTGGGGGGCTGTTGCTCCCTTGTGGACGGTCCAGGCACGTACTTCCTTTTCTCCTGCGGTAAAAAAGGTTTGCAGGTTCAATAACCGGTACGCGGCTCGCACAACCCGGTCCAAACCCGCTTCGGCAAGCCCCATTTCTTCGAGAAAGGCCTGTTTGTCCTCTTCCTCCAGCTGGACGATCTCCGCCTCAATGGCGGCGCAAACCGGCACGACTTCGGCATTTTCTGCCTTGGCATAAGTTTTCACTTGTTCAAGCAGAGGATTCTCGTCGAATCCGTTTTCTTCCACATTGGCGATATAAAGCGTCGGCTTGGCCGTTAACAAATGCCAGCCCTTCAACCGGGTTGCCTCCTCTTCGCTCAGGGACAGACTTCTGATCGGCTCTCCACGATCCAGTTGGGCCGCAAGTTTCTCCAGCAAGGCTTTTTCGGCGAGTGCCTCTTTATCCCCTGATTTTGCACTCCGCACCGCTTTTTGCAGGGCTTTCTCCACACTGGCCAAATCGGCAAGCATCAATTCTGTATTGATGATTTCAATATCACGCACCGGATCCACTGAACCGGCCACATGGGTCACATCGCCATCATTAAAACAACGGACCACGTGAGCGATGGCGTCGGTTTCACGGATATGCCCCAAAAATTGGTTGCCAAGTCCTTCCCCCTTGGAGGCGCCCGCGACCAGTCCGGCTATATCGACAAATTCCATGGTGGTAGGAAGCGTTCTTTGTGGCCGGACAATTTCAGCCAGTTGCTGCAAGCGGGGATCAGGTACCGGCACGACGCCAACATTGGGATCAATAGTGCAGAAAGGATAATTCTCCGCTGCAATTTCAGCGCGGGTCAATGCATTGAAAAGCGTGGACTTGCCCACATTGGGCAATCCCACAATGCCACAGTGTAGTGCCATAATGGTTCCGTGTGATAAAAAAAGGTTTAATATTGGAATCGCTTAAAAGCGATTGTCATTCAGTCTCGTCAAAACGGAGGATATCGTCTTCTTCCAAGTAATTACCGGATTGGACCTCAATCAGTTCCAAGGGAATCTTCCCTGGATTTTCCAGCCGGTGTTTGATACCAATGGGAATATAAGTGGATTGATTCTCAGTCAGGAGAAAAGTTTCCTCACCCCGGGTTACCCGCGCCGTTCCTTGAGCTACGATCCAATGTTCAGCCCGGTGATGGTGCAACTGGGTAACGACCACGGCGCCAGGTTTCACTGTCAGTCGATTAACCTTGTAACGATCCCCTTTGCCAATGGTTTCAATAGTGCCCCAAGGCCGGTAGATTTTGGGGTGATGGAGATATTCATAACGACCGGCCTGCTTGAGGTATTCGGCAACATTGCGAACTTTCTGGGCACACTCTTTATGGGTCACTAGAATGGCATCGGCGGTTTCCGCTACAATCAAATCCTTAACGCCGATGGCTGCCACCAGGCGATCTTTTGCGTACACCAAGGTGTCTTCGACATCTTCCACGAAGACATCACCGCGCAGAATATTCCCACGTTCATCAGTTTCACTTACATCCCACATGGCGGGCCAGGACCCCAAATCCGACCAGCCGGCATCCAAGGGCAGGACAAGGGCGCGTCCCGGGGTGTGACTGGTGATCTTTTCCATGACTGCGTAGTCGATCGAATCGGAAGGGCAATGAGCAAATTGCTCTTTATCCAGACGGAAAAAATCAGCATCACATTGGCCTTTTTCAACCGCTTGTTGGCACGCAGAGAAAATATCCGGACGGAAAAGCTTAATAGCCTCGTTCCAGATATCGGCGCGGGTCACGAAGATGCCGCTATTCCATAAATACTGGCCCGAAGTCAAGTACTGTTGGGCAGTTTCGAGATTTGGCTTTTCCTCAAAGGCATCCAGTACAAATGCGGTGCCATCGAAAGGCTCTCCCTTGCGAATATAGCCAAAACCGGTTTCCGCATGGGTCGGTACGATACCAAAGGTAATGAGATAGCCTTCTTGAGCCAATTTCACCGCATGGGCCAGGGTTTCACAGAAAACTTCCTGATTACGAATGACGTGATCGGAAGGCATGACTACCAGGACAGGATCAGCTTCTTCCCCCTGCGCCAACAGGGCTGCCACCGTCAAGGCGGGGGCTGTGTTGCGTCCCGCCGGCTCTAGCACGATGGTGGCATGGGACAGACCCAATTCCCGCAACTGTTCGGCCACCAGGAAACGATGGGCTTCATTGCACACCACCATCGGGTTACAACTTTCTATTTCCTGATGATCTTGTTCCAAACAGCGAACCCTGTCCACGGTTTGCTGAAGCAAGGTTTGATTTCCAGTCAGCGCCAGAAATTGTTTCGGATAGGCTACCCGTGAAAGGGGCCATAGTCGGGTACCCGAACCGCCCGAGAGAATAACCGCTTGAATTGCAATCTTCATTTTATTATCTGAATGAGTTTTAACCATGCAAACAGGTCGTCAATGATGTACGAAATGAAGAATTAGGGTTATTAGACGCGGCTTCCATTTGCCTGCATCTACCCATTCAGGAAAGCGAGAATAACATTTCCCTATAATTATTCCAGTCCATTCACTGCCACCTGATTGCGGCCGTTTCTTTTTGCCCGATACAAAGCAGCGTCGGCCTCGCGTATCATGACTTCCAATTGTGGCGCATCGTTATTACCAGGCTGCCAACTGCTAATACCTATACTGGTAGTGACTTTTATGGTCTTGCCTTGAAAAATAACAGGCAGGGATTGAACAGATTGGCGAATCCGTTCGGCCAGTTGCCTGCCAGACTTCCAATCGCTTTCCGGCATTAATAAAATAAATTCCTCACCCCCAAAACGGGCTAGTATATCACTTTGCCTGACGGAAATTTGCAACAATCTGGCGATTTCACGCAGGACCAAATCCCCGCATGAATGGCCATATTGGTCATTGATGGTTTTGAAATGATCCAGATCGAGCAGCGCCAAACAGACTGTTTCGCGATTTCGGGAAGCACGGGCCAGTATTTTTTCCGAGGTCGGGAAAAAATACCGCCGGTTATAGAGCCCCGTCATCTCATCCCGGAGGGATAAATTTTCGTACTTGGCTTTTAATTGCCGGGCCTCACCCAAAGCCGATTCAAGTTCGGAGGTGCGGAGGCGAATTTTCCTTTCCATCCGCCGCAGCAGCCGGTTATTGCTAATCAACTGGCCCAAGATGCCGCAATAGACGATCAATAATCGTTGGTGCCATTCATTAAAGTAGCAGGGCTGTGGATGGGAAATATTCAAAACGCCCAGCAATTCTCCCGCCGCCTCGATTGGCGCGCACATCAAAGACCCGGGAATATTATTGGATGCCTGCCCCTGTTTTACTTGGAATCTTGGATCCTCATGACAGTTGGGGCAATGCTGGACAGTACGGCTCAGCGCTGCCGCGCCAATGACGCCTTCGCCAATTTTAAAGCGCTGGGGCGTATATTGTTTGCCGGGATTATCATTGATCACATCTTCCCAGTCCATGCCAGAAGCGTTTACCAACTCACTGCCTTCTAAAAGAAATACCGAACAACGTTCCATATCCTGATTCTGGATCAATACCTTGAGGGCGCTGCGGATCAGGCTGCTTTCATTTTCGGCCAAGGAACCC
>JALSQY010000410.1 GCA_026985035.1 Methylothermaceae bacterium | reverse complement strand
CCGACTTCAAAATCCAAGCAGAGGATGTCAATGCCATCAATCGCGCCACAGCCTCATTGATCGTTCCGGACAACGATTGCCTGCGGCAAATCAGAATTCTGTTGGCAGGCGGCCACTATCCGGATGGTCCCTTGTGCCGCTGGCGTCCGCCGAGCAAGGCATCCATGACGTGCCAGAGAACGAAAAACCAGCAATGCGATTTTGGTTTTTCCCGCATGGTCAATCGATCGTGGTGATTGACCGGGGCAGCACATCCAAGTACCGCGGCAACCTCTGACTCAGTCGGATGTCGCCTAACCCAAGAGGACACTCATGAATCATGACATCATCTTCCAGCCCCTCCAGTTCCGCCATTTAACGGTCAAAAACCGCCTGTTCCGCTCCAGTATTTCCGGACGCTGGGACAACTACGACGGATCGGGCACCCACGCCCGTCTCAATTGGGAAGAACGCTTCGCCAAGGGCGGCGTCGGCGCAATCATCACATCTTTCGTGCCGGTCCATGTACGCGGCCGCATCTTGCCCAACTACGCCATGATTGACGACGACGACAAGATCCCTTTCTGGAAAGAGGCGGTAAAACGGGTCCACACCCACGATTGCAAATTGATCATGCAACTCAGCCATTCCGGACGCCAACGGGATGTTCCCGGGATTGAAAATCAAATGAACGTGGGCCTGTCATCGACAAACAAGATGGATACTTTCCATGGCCTTTTGTGCCAAGCCATGACCTGGGAGGAGATCGACGAAGTCATCGGCTATTTTGCCGCCGGGGCCCGTCGGGCACGGGAGGCGGGGCTGGATGGCATCGAACTGCACGCTTCCCACGGTTATCTGTTCACCCAGTTCTTAAGTTCCGGCATCAACGACCGCACCGACGATTACGGCGGCAGTCTGGAAAACCGCGCCCGCTTCCTGCTGGAAACAGTACGCGCCATCCGCCGGGAAGTGGGTAACGACTATCACCTGCAAGTCAAAATCAATGCCTTTGATAACAACAACGCCCTCTATCCGTGGGAGGGAAAAGGGAACTCGGTCGCCGAATACACCCAGGTGTGCCAGTGGCTTGAACGGGAAAATGTCGATTGTCTTCACGTTTCCGCCGGCAGCCTGTTTCCCCATCCCCTGGTGCCGCCGGGCGGGTTCCCCCTGGATGTGGCCAAATGGACTTATGGGGCGATGATCTCCAGCGGCGTCCGGGGATATTTCAATTACACCTTTTTCCATTTCCGCTGTCTGCGGCCGCTATTTGCCTGGCTCTGGAACCGCACCAAGAAAAACTACCCGAGCGAAGGAGTAAGCGCCTTTGAATGCGGCCAAATCAAGGCGGCCGTGGATATCCCAGTGCTCAATACCGGCGGCTATCAAAATGGCACCTTGATCCGCAAGGTGATTGCCGATGGCATTTGTGACGGCGTCGCCATCGCCCGCCCCCTCATTGCCAATCCCGATCTACCCAAGCTATTGGCC
>JALSQY010000409.1 GCA_026985035.1 Methylothermaceae bacterium | reverse complement strand
CAGCCTCTTTCGGCCCTGTCTTTATGGCGCACCGGTTACCAGCTTCACTGGAAAGAACACCTGGAAAGCGCACAGCAGCAGCTAGCCCGGATATTTCATCAGTATCCCGGATGATGGCGCAGGACAGCCGCGTCTGGGCGCCGGATTGGACCGAAAGCCTGGCTATGGCTTGAGGAAAATTCAAGCCCAGGCGCACCTGGACCAGCCAGGGCTGGGATAGGATTTGGGCCGGGAACAAAATGGCTCTTGTCTTTTGCCCAGGGCAATCGCATGACTGCCGCTTTTCCCGTTCACCCTTGATATATTGAAGCTCCTCTCCCAGAGGGGGAGGGGAGATAAGCCGGTTCATGCGATTGACCTGACGCTTAATTATCAAATCCCGGAATCTGAACGGGATATCCGTTATAATTAAAAGCTTTTAATTGTTGGAGACCTGAGAAATCATGGCAATAGAACGCACCTTGTCCATTATCAAACCCGATGCCGTGGCGAAAAATGTCATCGGCAAGATTATCAGCCGTTTTGAAGACGCTGGTTTGGCCATTGTGGGCGCCAAAATGATGCATCTGACCCGGGAACAGGCGGAAGGTTTTTACGCCGTTCATAAAGAACGCCCTTTCTTTGGTGAATTGGTAGCTTATATGATTTCCGGCCCCATCCTGGTCCAGGTTTTGGAAGGAGAAAACGCTATCGCCTTGAACCGGGAACTGATGGGGGCCACCAATCCCAAGGAAGCCGCGCCGGGCACGATTCGGGCGGACTTTGGCGCGAGTATTGAAGAAAATGCCGTACACGGTTCCGATAGCCCTGAAACCGCCCAGTGGGAAATCAATTACTTCTTCACGGAAAATGAAATCTACCCCCGCACTCGCTAATCCTCAGGCGAAAATCAATCTCATGGGGCTCGACCGCCGAGCCCTCGAAGGTTTTTTTGTGGAAAGGGGGGAGAAGCCTTTCCGGGCCCGGCAGGTGCTCAAATGGATTCACGGCCGGGGTATTGTGGATTTCGAGGCGATGACCGACTTGAGCAAGCTGCTTCGGGAACGCTTGTCCCGGACGGCGGAAATTACCGTATTGAAGGAAGCGCGCAGTCAAAAGTCTGCCGATGGCACCCGTAAATGGCTGCTGGAACTGGCCGATGGCAATCGCATCGAAACGGTGTTTATCCCGGAAGCCCGGCGGGGCACTCTGTGCGTTTCTTCGCAAGTGGGTTGCGCCCTCAACTGTGCCTTTTGTGCTACGGCCCGGCAGGGATTCAGCCGCAACTTGACGGCAGGCGAGATTGTCGCCCAGGTGTGGCACGCCCATCGGATACTCGGAGACGGGCATATCTCCAATGTGGTCTTGATGGGTATGGGTGAGCCACTGCTCAACTTTGACGCTGTGGTCAGCGCCTTGGATTTGATGATGGATGATTTGGCTTATGGCTTTGCCAAGCGCCGGGTAACCGTCAGCACAGCCGGTCTTGTGCCTGCCATTCTTCGTTTGGGGCAGCAATCCGATGCCAGTCTTGCGGTTTCCCTGCACGCGACCACCGATGCCCTCAGAAACGAGCTGGTGCCCATCAATCGCAAGTACCCGTTAGCTCAGTTGATGGATGCATGTTACCAATTTATTCACATGGAACGGCAAAAGGGACGCAAAATCACTTGGGAATACGTCCTGTTGGATGGCGTCAACGATTCAGGTGAAGATGCCCGCCGATTGATCAAACTGTTGAGCAATATCCCATCCAAAATCAATTTGATCCCTTTTAACCGCTTTGAAGGGGCGCCGTACCGTTGTCCTCCGACGGAACGCATTGCCCGCTTTCAGGCGATTTTGCAAGAGGCGGGATTTTTGACTACCGTGCGTAAAACCCGGGGGGATGATATCGACGCCGCCTGTGGCCAATTGGTCGGGAAAGTACAGGCAAAAAGCCGTCCCCGGCGGGAATACAAGCTGGCAGTGGAGTTGCCGTGATCGCCAAATATGCTTCCCTGGTGCTTATGCTGTCGATGTTGGCGGCTTGTGCCGCGGGCGGTCCTTCCAAAAGGACAAAAGATGCCGAGCGTATTCAACGCTTGTCTCAAACCTATACCAAGAAGGGTGCCATTTATTTGTCGGAAGGCAAACTCAAAATTGCCCTCCACGATTTGCACAAGGCCATTGATCTTGACCCTGAAAATGCCGAGGCTTATGGCACCCTTGGCGTGCTCTACGAACGGTTGGGCAAGCTGGATGAGGCAGAGAGGTATTACGCCCGGGCCAGGAAACTGGCGCCGGAAAATCCAACGATTTTGAATAATTATGGCCGGCACTTGTGCGCCCAGGGCAAATTTCAAGAAGGTTTGAAAGTCCTCCAACGGGCAGCGGCCGATCCGCTTTATGAAACCCGTTGGATTCCTCTGACCAACGCTGGCGAGTGTGCTCTCAAGGCAGGGGATTTGGCAAAGGCGGAAGCTTTCTTGCGCCAGGCCTTGACCTTGAATGGCAATTTCCCTCCCGCCTTGGCGGCCATGGCGGAATTGAGCTTCAGAAAAGGCAAATACTTGTCGGCTCGTGCTTTCATTGAAAGATACAAGGCCCAAGCCAGGTTAACCGAGGCAATGCTGCGGCTGGCTGTCAAGGTTGAAACCGCCTTGGGAGATAGCCAAGCCGCCCGAGCTTACCAAGAACAACTGCAAAGTTTTTCTCCATGAGTGACAAAATCCAAGCCGTCCGGGGGATGCATGACATCCTGCCGGATCAAACGCCGTTATGGCGAAAAGTGGAAGCGATCTTGGTGGATTGCCTGGAAAACTATGGCTACCGGGAAATCCGCTTGCCCATCGTTGAAAAGACCGAATTATTCAAACGTTCCATCGGCGAAGTCACAGACATCGTCGAAAAGGAAATGTACACTTTTGAAGATCGCAATGGTGAATCCTTGACGCTCCGGCCAGAAGGTACCGCCGGCTGTGTACGGGCTTGTCTGGAACACGGTCTGTTGCATAATCAAGTACAGCGTTTATGGTATCAAGGCCCCATGTTCCGCCATGAGCGGCCGCAAAAAGGGCGTTATCGCCAGTTTTATCAAGTGGGTGTGGAGGCCTACGGGATGCCGGGCCCTGACATTGATGCGGAACTGATTCTGCTCAATTGGCGTTGGTGGAAACGGTTGGGGATTCTCGACAAACTGGAATTGCAACTCAATTCCCTGGGCACCATTGAAGAACGCCAACAATATCGCGGGGAACTGGTAGCTTATTTCAGTACCTATGAGGAGGTATTGGACGAAGACAGCCGCCGCCGGCTGCATACCAACCCATTGCGGATATTGGACAGCAAAAATCCCGAGATGCAAAGCCTGATTGCCGGAGCACCGAGTTTGCTGGACTATCTGGGAGAAGCCTCCAGGGCCCATTTTCAAACCTTGACCTCGTTTCTGGATGACATGGGTATTGCTTATACCTTGAATTCAAGATTGGTAAGAGGCCTGGATTATTACTGCCTGACGGTGTTTGAATGGGTGACTTCCGAATTGGGCGCTCAGGGGACCGTTTGCGCCGGGGGGCGCTACGATGGCCTGGTCTCGCAGTTGAACGGCAAACCAACGCCGGCGGTGGGTTTCGCCTTGGGGTTGGAAAGGCTGATCGCGTTGCTGGAAGATTCCCCGTTGGCGACAGCCCAGATTCCTCACTGTTACATGATACGAGTGGGTGCCACGGCGGAAAGACAGGGCTTGCTGTTGGCGGAACAGCTGCGCGATGAACTTCCAGGGTTGCGTCTTACCGTTCATTGCGGTGGCGGCAGTTTCAAGAGTCAGTTCAAAAAAGCCGATAAAAGCGGTGCCCGATATGCGTTGATTCTGGGAGAAGACGAGGCGGCGCAAAAACAGGTGGGTTTCAAGCCGTTGCGAGAAGAGGGAGAACAGCAAACGGTGAGCTGGGAACAACTCGTTGAGATAATTCGCAGGCAAATTTTTCATTAAGGGGAATCCAAGTGGCGACACACATTCATGAAGAAGAACAGGTAGAAGCGCTTAAACGCTGGTGGAAGGAAAACGGTACTTCGGTCATTGCCGGTGTCGTTTTGGGTGTGGCTGGCATATTAGGCTGGAATACCTGGCAAAATTATCAAAAAACCCAGGCCGAGCAGTCATCCGATTTGTATATGCAACTGTTGCAAGCAGTGGACCAAGGTAAACCGGAATTGGCCCAAGGGGTAACGCAACGGCTTTTGGAGCAATATCCAAATACAGCCTATGCCGATTTTGCCCGTTTGGTTCAAGCCAAATTGTCCATGGATGCTGGCAAGTTGGAAGAGGCCAAGAAGTCACTGGGACAACTGATGACTCAATCAAAGGATCCCAACTATCGCCATATCGCCCGGCTGCGGATGGCCCGGATACTGCTGGCCATGGGCAAGCAGGATGCAGCCCTTGCTCTTTTGACTTCCAAGGAGGTGGGAGAGCTCGGGCGCTTTGCGGGGCATTATGAAGAAATCAAAGGCGATGTTTATCAGGCGCAAGGCAAGCTTAAAGAGGCCGCCGATGCCTACCGCCGGGCCTTGGCCCTGGGCAGGGATCATGCCTACCTCCGCACAAAACTGAACGATTTGGGAGTCGGGTCGTCCTAACCCCATGCGTTTGCTATTCCTTTTGACAGTTTTTTTAAGCTTGGCGGGATGCCAGTCCCTGGGGGCTTCGGTCAGCAATGCTATTTCGGGAACCATCGATCTCGTCACCGGCGGTGGCGAAGTGGCCGATCCCCCCCGGGAATTAAAACCCCTCGAACCTGAGATCGACATTAATGTCGCCTGGGACAACGACATCGGCGCCGGCGATGATGGCCATTGGCTGGCTCTGACATTGGCTAATATCGATGACAGACTATTTGCCGCTGACCGGGACGGATTGATAACCGCTCTCCGGTTCGAGGATGGCGAAGCCATTTGGGAAGTGGATACTGAACAACCCATTTCGGCCGGCCCTGGTTTGGGGCTGGAAAGTGTGATTGTGGGGACTTCGGAAGCAGAAGTCATCGCCGTGCGCCAGGAAGATGGCGAGACATTGTGGACGGCCAAGGTTTCCAGTGAAGTTTTGGCGCCCCCGCAGGCCGCCCAAGGCATTGTTGTCGTCCACAGTAACGATGGAGCGCTATTTGCCCTGGATGAAGCCAATGGCAAGGTTCTGTGGAGTTATGAGCAACGGGCCTCGTCTTTGAGTCTGCGTGGCTCTGGCGCGCCCACCATCGAAGGCGATGTGGTGGTGGTCGGATTTGCCAGGGGGAAACTGGGCGCACTGCGCTTGAGTGACGGCAAGATCCTCTGGGAAAGGCAAGTTGCCATAAGCCGTGGCACTTCCGAAGTGGAACGTTTAGTGGACATCGATTCCAAGCCGGTGATCGATGACAATCTCATCTATGTCACTGCTTATCATGGGGGGGTTGTGGCGGTTTCCTTGATTGACGGGGAAGTGATTTGGCGCAATGACAGGATTGTTGCTTCCAGTGACCCTGCTATTTCCTGGCGCTATGTATTTGTCACCGATGAAAACAGCGACGTGTGGAGCCTTGATAAAAATACCGGACGGCCCTATTGGAAACAAACCGACCTCCATCGGCGTAAACTGACCTCGCCGGTGATATACAAAGATTATCTGGTAGTGGGAGACTACAAGGGCTATCTGCACTTTCTTTCCCAGGAAGATGGCCATCAGATGGGTAGAATTCGTGTCAGCCGCAGTCCTATCCGTAGTGCCCCGGTAGTTCGCGACAACTATTTGATTATGTATGCCAGCAACGGTGATCTGGCTGTTTTAACCGTTAACGATGACTGATCTTCTGCCCGTGGTGGCCTTGGTTGGGCGCCCAAATGTCGGCAAATCCACCTTATTCAATTTTCTGACCCGTTCCCGCGATGCCTTGGTGGCGGATTATCCCGGATTGACCCGTGACCGCCAATACGGCCGTTGCCAGCGGGGCGAACGGGATTTTTTACTGGTGGATACCGGGGGGATCACCGAAGGCAAGGCAGGGGTCGAAAAAGCAGCACTGCAACAAGTGAAAATCGCTTTGGCAGAAGCAGATTTGGTTCTATTCCTGGTGGATGCCCGGGAAGGTTTGACCGTATCCGATCAAGCCATTGCCGATCAACTCAGGAAAACCAGCAAACCTATCTTGTTGGTGATCAACAAGATTGACGGAGAAGATCCTGCCTTTGCCGGCGCGGAATTTTCCCTGCTGGGATTTGGTGAGCCAGCAATGATTTCCGCGGCCCATGGCAGGGGCGTGGCTGCTTTGTTGGCGCGCGTGGAAAAACTATTGCCTGAACAGAATGCTCAAACCAATGAGACTTCGCAGGAAGAATCAATTCAGGTGGCCGTGGTTGGCAAACCCAATGTGGGTAAATCCACGTTAGTGAATCGCCTGCTGGGAGAAGAGCGGGTGGTAGTGGCTGATTTGCCGGGAACGACTCGTGATAGCATAGCTATTCCGTTTGTGCGCGATGGCATTCACTACACACTGATTGACACCGCCGGAATCCGCCGCCGCGCCCGTATTGACGAAACGGTGGAAAAATTCAGTGTGATCAAGGCGATTCAATCCATTGATCATGCTCATGTAGTGATTTTCCTCATTGATGCCCGGGAAGGCGTGAGCGACCAGGATGCCCGATTGTTGGGGATGGTGTTGGAATCGGGCAAGGCATTGATTATCGGACTCAACAAATGGGATGGCCTGAGCCAGGAGCAAAAGCGGCACCTGCGGAATCAACTGGAAATGAAGCTGCAATTTGTGGATTTTGCCAGAAAAATCCCCATTTCCGCTTTGCACGGAACTGGCGTGGGGAATCTATTTGACGAAGTCCCCAAGCTTTACCGTCACGCCGGGGCCGAATTCTCCACCGCCCAGCTCACCAAGCTATTGCGCCAGGCGGTGGAGCAACACCAGCCGCCTCTGGTTCGTGGCCGCCGGATAAAACTGAAATTTGCCCACCAGGGTGGGAGAAACCCGCCGGTCATCATTGTGCATGGCAATCAAACCGAAAGGATTCCTGCTGCCTATCGCCGTTATCTGAATCATTTCTTCCGTGAGCAACTTGGGTTG
>JALSQY010000408.1 GCA_026985035.1 Methylothermaceae bacterium | reverse complement strand
TTGTTTTTTCAGAAGGTCCGCTATGGGTTTAACTACACCTTTTTGGACGCAACCTTTCAAACCCCTTTTGACGCTCCGAGCCCCAACAATCCCAAAGCGAAGGATGGGGTCATTCAGGTAAAGCGAGGAGACCGTATACCCGGTTTGCCGGAGCATATGTTCAAATTCAACCTGGAGGCCGACGTGGTGCCCCAATTAACCCTGGGCCTGACAGGAATCTATAACAGCAGCCGCTATTTCCGGGGGGATGAGGCCAATCTCAACGATCCATTACCCGGTTATTGGGTATTCAATTTGCGCAGCGAGTACCGTTTCAACCGGCATGTCCAATTGTTTTTACGGGTGGATAACCTGTTCGACAAGCACTACAAAACTTTTGGCCTGTTTGGTCAAGCCGGTGAAGTGCTAGGAGATGAATTTGACGATCCGCGTTTTGTCGGGCCTGGCGCGCCCCGTGCCTATTGGGGAGGCATACGGCTCAGTTTGTAAGCATGGCCATTGCCGTACTCTGACAAGTCAGGGATGATTTGTTCGGATCCTTGGAGTAGAAAAAAGCCCGCTTAATGCGGGCTGTTTATTCTTATTTTTATTAAAGTAATCTGTTCGCTAATATTTTTTAGCGTACATGACAGTGTTTTATTATTATTGTTATCCGGCGACAGGGTACTCCTCCTCTTTGACGCAATTACTGCGTTGTTCCCTGCAGCACGAGGGAAAGTTTAATCGAAAAAAATTTCCAAGTCCAAAAAAAATTGTAGTGTTGCTCATGAATCCATGATGAATCAATTAGATAGGGAAAAAGGGCTTGACGGAAAGCCCATCCTGATGGGCCTTTGAATAAGTCATCTATGATTTGATCAGAGAGTCCCTGACAGGTAATGTAGAGGAAGGAGAGGGGATGGCTTTAAGCTTCTCCTGAAATCCTCAACATGGTTTTGATTCAAGGAATCTTCATAATGGCCGACAGCTTCCCATTCAAATATGTAAAACCCCTGCACTTCAATCCATGCCGGGAGTCCGACATTGCCGGTATTTTATTGGAAGTGAATGAAACGCTCGCATCTGCAACCAAGGCAAATGAAATTCAGGAAGCTGTTCAAAAAATAGTGCGCTGTCCATGGTCAAATCAATTGCTCGACATCAGCGAGCAGCTTTTTATGACGCTACAGTCATGGCAACGAAATTTCCTCGAAGATAATACCAGCGTGGCATTTCCCTTAAACAGTGAGTTGCACGAGTCGCTCATGGCCTTTTTGACAGCGTGGCAAAAGTTGGGGGCGGCTTATTATCATTGGATAGAGATAGAGCAACAATCGCCCAGGAAATCCCGGGCTTTTTTGATGCTTCGGTTATTCGAGACGTTGCGGCAAATTTTGTTGCTGCATTATTTTTTCCATTGGCAGCTGCCAGAGAATCTGTGGCGGGATATCCATAGTGTCTATCGGTTGGCCGTTGATAAAGACGTTGTATCTTTGAAAACCAAGCTGCCAGGACTTCACCACGGAAAGCGAACCACCCTTGAAAAAAGATACAAACAGAATTTGCTGCTGGGTTTGGCCGGACCTTTTGGCCTGATGCCTGAAGAACTAAAGTTGCTTGAACCGTTAATGGAAAAGTGGGCCCCCTTGCTGGTTTTGGAGATGGCGGCCGGCACGGGGTGGCGGATAGATCATGAAAAGGACGTTCCCGCTGTTTGGACCGCAGAAGATGTCGGGTTGCGAATCAATTTTGCCGGGTTACTGAAACTGCTCAAAGAGCATAGGGAATTTGCTTCCAAAGCGGGACGGTTTGAGTATTGGCAACAGGATGTCAAAGATACATTATCCTTGGATTTATTGGAACATTTGGTCCAAAGTTGGCTGAGTGGCACCCAAGAGGAAGTCAAGCCGCCTGAGCGCTGTCATCTCATTGCTGGATTTAAACCGTTATTCAACTACCTGATACAAGAAGAAAATCCAACCATGTGGATGGCGATGGGGCAGGCAGGATGGTTAGAGTGCCAAGTGGCTCTTGGTGGGGTCCAGGTCGGGGATTTACTGGGTATCGTCAGAGACGGCAGCCTGGATGACTTGGCTGTTGTGGCACAGTTGAAACAAACGGAAACAGGATTGGATTCGGTGCTGTTGAAATTGCGGCCTTTACTCCAAGGCGTGGAACCGGTTGGCATTCAGCCGTTATTGAGCGTGCAGAAACTTCAAGTCTATCAACGGGGGTTGCTGGGCAGGGCAGGAGGCAAGGAAGTGTTATTGCTGCAACAACAGCCCCTTGAACCAGGCACGGTAGTGAGAATGCTCAAAGATGAAGCAGTTTACCCCCTCAAGCTGGAAGAAAAACAAAACCCAGCGCGAGGGGTATTGCAATTCTCCTGCCAGAGCGCAACCAACAATAAAGGCTGATTATAAGCCGGATATATCACCAGCTGGCTTTGAGCCTCTGGATAAGCCACTGAGGTTTTTGAGCGTCAAAAGAAGTATTGCAGTTCTACTTGCAGATAATTTTCCTTGCGGAAGAAATAAGCAGGATCTTTGGGGTCCACATTGGTGAAGCCGCGCATTTCCAGGTACACCTTCCAACGGTCGCCAATCCGGCGGCTGGCTTCCACATTGTAGAAAGTCGTGGCATTGTCGAGATCGATGGTGGCGCCGGCCAGCAGTTCAGTCCCTTGTACGTCGTTCAGCGCCAGGCGGGTACCCACAAAAATGTCTTCCTCGAAAGGGACGAAATTCAGCAGAGGCAGGTCGTTATCGCGGGTATCGTGGAGATATTCCAGCAGAAACCCCAGATCGGCGCCGGTGGCAAAGATGCCGCTGAAGGTATATTCAAAACCTGCCGTGAGCTGTTGAAAGCGCTTGCCCTGGCCGGAACGGGTGAAGGCTTCCAGTTTCCATAGCCAGTTACCGGTCACGCCTTGTACATCGACCCCGATTTGATTGATGATTTCATAGACGGGCCGCAGATTCCGTGGTCGTCCGAATCTGTCAAACCCCATCTTGAACCGGGGGCGGCGCGTGACTCCTCTGAAATACACAACGCCCACATCCCAATAGCCGAAGGTTCTGGCCCAGCGCAGGGCGAAATCCTGGTGAAATTGATTGGCGCTGCCCCGGTAATCACTGGAATCGCTGATCCGTAAACGGCCAAATTGGGCCGGGATGGAGGGGCGCAAACGGCCCTTTTTGCCCGGAAAGGTTCTCTGCCTGGAAACGGGTAAATAGTAAAAACTGAAGGTGCCCCATTTCATGTTGCTGTAATCTACGCGCAACATGGGTTGACCCAGTTTGTCTTCGGTGTCGGAATTTTCGATCAAGTCGGTCTGGTTGATGATATCAACGGTATGGCGGGATTCGGTCACCCCCCAGAAGACTTTGTCGATGCCCGCATGGACTGACCAGGGGCCCCAATTCCCCCGCCACACCAGTTCACGGATATCGAAATGGGTGCGGCGATTGTCGTGTTGGTCGTAGCGCCAGAAGGGTTTGAATGCGATGCTTTGATGACCGTCGTTCCAACGATATTCGAACTCGGGTTCGAGGCTGAAGGAAATATTATTGTGATAGCGCATCCCGGGCTCGAGGCCGTGGTCGTGAAAATAGCGGTATTCCAAACCGCTTTTGCCGGCAATTTCCATCGTGTGAGAGGCGGGCTGTCCTTCCCTTTCGGCCAAGCCACGTTCGTCTTCCAGAATGAATTCATCTTCACCCCCGGAATCCTCGTCTTGGCCGAAGAGCGTTTCTTCCCCGCTTTCCTCGTCAAAAAGGGAATCTTCCGCCATTTCTTCGGCAAAACCGGGTGGTGTAATCAACAAGAGTGAGAGCGCCATGACACGCAGTAATTTCATCGTTTTCATCTCGCCATTTTTTTGTGATCTACGTCAAAGATAGCCGATTTGATCTGACGTTGATTTTTTTGAGGGAATGGTGGACTTGAGAAAGCAGCAGCAATTCTCAGCCAAGGTGCCTCTGATGAAGTCAGAGGCGCCTGCGGCATAGGGATGTACCACCAAAGCCAGTCCCTGTCAGGGATTGACTTCGTGAGAAAAACAACAATCGCAATTGTTGTTTTTCGCTCCCTGAACAAGCCAAGGATGACTAGTTCAGAGATTCCCTAAGTTCAAGTGTCTCTTCAAGTATAATACGGGCCAGAGATAAATTAGGCCTGAATTCCCATGTCCGCTTCCCCTATTGATGATTTACAGACCCTGCGGGATTTTATTCGCTGGGGCGCCAGCTTGTTCAATGCCAATCGGTTGTTTTTCGGTCACGGAACCGATAACGCCTTGGATGAGGCTGCCGCTTTGGTTTTGCACGCTTTACATCTGCCTTTTGATTTACCTGATTTTTATTTGGCAGCCCGATTGACCCAGGAAGAGAAGCAAACGGTGGTGGAGCTGATTTACCGCCGGGTGGAATCGCGTAAACCCGCCGCTTATTTGATCCGGGAAGCTGTATTTTGCGGCCTTTCGTTTTATGTGGACGAGCGGGTTCTGGTGCCGAGGTCTCCGATTGGCGAATTGATTGAACAGCAGTTTTCTCCCTGGCTGGATAATCTTTCTGTCGATCGGGTACTCGATCTTTGCACTGGCAGTGGCTGTATTGCCATCGCTTGTGCCCATGCTTTTCCAGAAGCGCAGGTCGATGCGGTGGAGTTATCACCGGAGGCGTTGGCAGTGGCTGGCATCAATGTTGAGCGTCATCAGCTGGAAGGCAGAGTACAGCTCATTGAATCGGACTTATTCGATCAATTGCCGCAGAATCGTTATCAACTCATTGTCAGCAACCCGCCTTATGTCAGTCAGAGTGAATGGCAAGGCTTGCCGGCGGAATATAAGGCCGAACCTAAAATGGGGCTGGAGAGCGGTGAGGATGGGCTGGATTGTGTGGCGCGTATTCTCCGACAGGCGGGCGATTATTTAGCGGAAGACGGCATCTTGGTGGTAGAAGTGGGCAATAGCGCCGGGGCGCTCAGAGAGCGTTATCCGGAGGTACCTTTTTTGTGGCTGGAATTCAACCGGGGCGGTGAAGGCGTGTTTTTGCTTACGGCGTCCCAGGTGCGACAATATCGCAATATATTTGAAAAGGAAGGCTGAATGTCAGGCAATAGCATTGGTAAATTATTCACTGTTACTACCTTTGGCGAAAGTCATGGGCCAGCGTTGGGCTGTATTGTGGATGGTTGTCCGCCAGGGCTGGCGTTGGCGGAGGCGGATCTGCAGAGGGATCTGGACCGGCGCCGGCCGGGCAAATCCCGTCATACCACCCAGCGCCGCGAACCCGATCAAGTGAAAATCCTGTCCGGCGTTTTTGAAGGCAAGACCACCGGAACCCCTATTGGCTTGCTCATCGAAAACACCGATCAACGCTCCAAGGATTACAGTAATATTGCTGACCGCTTCCGCCCTGGTCACGCCGATTATGGCTATACCCAAAAATACGGCTTCCGGGACTACCGGGGCGGGGGCAGATCCAGCGCCCGGGAAACCGCCATGCGGGTGGCGGCCGGGGCGATAGCCAAAAAATACCTGCAAAGCCGTCTGGGCATTGTTATCCGCGGCTATCTTTCCCAGCTTGGTCCGTTGACACTGGATTTTGTTTCCTGGACTGTGGTAGAGGAAAATCCTTTTTTCTGCCCCGATCCCAACCGGGTTGAAGAATTGGAAGCCTTTATGGATGCCCTGCGCAAGTCGGGAGACTCGGTGGGCGCCAAAGTGACGGTGATAGCCACCGGTGTCCCGCCTGGATGGGGAGAACCGGTTTTTGACCGTCTCGATGCGGAGCTGGCCCATGCCTTAATGAGTATCAATGCGGTCAAGGGGGTGGAAATCGGCAGCGGGTTTCAGTGTGTGGCGGCAAAAGGCACTGAATTCCGTGACGAAATGACGCCCCAAGGCTTTTTGAGCAATCACGCCGGCGGTATTTTGGGGGGCATTTCCTCGGGCCAGGACATTATTGCCCACATTGCCCTCAAACCCACCTCCAGTTTGAGGTTGCCGGGCCGCAGTATTGATATCCACGGCCAACCGGTGGAAGTTGTCACCAAAGGCCGCCACGATCCCTGTGTCGGCATCCGTGCCACCCCCATCGCCGAGGCCATGGTGGCGATTACTTTGATGGATCATTGTTTGCGTCACCGGGCCCAGAACCTGGAGGTGGCACCACCCCTGAAGCCGATTCCCGCTTCACCCGATTGAACCTGGCAGTGAACTCCGCCTCGGTGCCCTACGGGCGGTTGTCGGCCTTTTATTTTTTTTACTTCGCCACCCTTGGTACTTTTCTGCCTTACTGGGGGTTGTATTTAAAGGCATTGAATTACACCGCCTTGCAGATAGGCACGGTGTTGGCCCTGCTTTCCGCCACCAAAGTGCTGGCACCCAATCTCTTGGGGTGGTTGGCGGACCATAGTGGCAAGAGAATTGTCTGGATCCGCTGGGCGTGCCTGTGGGCGGCTGGCTTGTTCTTGGGTATTTTCTGGGTTAATGACTACCGGGAGATGTTGCTGTTGACCACTGCTTTCGGGGTCTTTTGGAGCGCGGCGCTCTCCCAGTTCGAAGCGGTTACCCTGGCTCATTTGAGAGAACACGGCCATCACTATCCCTGGATACGTCTGTGGGGATCGTTGGGTTTTATTGCCGCTGTGCTGGGGCTGGGTTTCGCGCTGGAGCGGGTGTCAATCCAGATTTTGCCCCAGGCGCTGGCAGTGCTTTTGGGCTTGATTTGGTTGGTGGCCCTGATTGTGCCGGAGGCCGGGTTCCGCTCCCGACATAGGGCCGAGAGTGCCTCCTGGTGGCCATTATTATGGCGCAAGGAGGTCATTGCTTTCCTGTTCGTGGTTTTTTTGGCCCAGGCCGCCCATGGCCCTTATTATGTCTTTTACTCCATCCATCTTGAGACGATGGGCTATACCGGTGTCTGGATAGGTATGTTATGGACCCTAGGCGTGGTGGCGGAAATCGTTTTGTTTTTAGTATTACCGGGGTTGGTTCACCTGTTGTCGCCTCGGGCTTTATTACTTGCAGGCGTGGGGTTGGGAACCCTGAGATGGCTGGCGATTGGTTGGCTGGCGGACCGGTTTTGGGTGCTGTCAGCCGCCCAGGTCCTGCATGCGGCGACCTTTG
>JALSQY010000407.1 GCA_026985035.1 Methylothermaceae bacterium | reverse complement strand
CTGGCCCAACTATGGGCCCGCTGGCAAATCCGATTGGTGGCTTCCATTTGCAACCTACACTACGAAATCGAAGGTTTGGAGCATATTCCCGAGACCAATGGCATCGTCCTGAGCAAACATCAATCCGCCTGGGAAACCCTGATGCTGTTTTTGATTTTCCCCCGAGCCATTTATGTCCTCAAGCAAGAACTTTTGCGTATTCCCTTTTTCGGCTGGTGTCTGAGCCGCTATCACCACATCGCCATCGACCGCGGCAATCGGCGGGCGGCCATGCGTTCGCTTTTGAAACAGGGGTTGAGAAGGCTGAAGGAAGGACACTGGATCATCATCTTCCCCGAAGGCACCCGGGTGGCGCCCGGACAAAAACGGCGCTATGCCGGCAGCGGCGGCATTCTGGCCTGCCGGGCCAAGGTGCCGGTGGTGCCCGTGGCCCACAATGCCGGCGAATATTGGCCGCGGAATAGTTTCTTGAAATACCCGGGCACCATCAAGATGCGTATCGGCCCGCCGCTGGACGGCGCGGCCATGGAGATTGACGACATCAACCGCCAGGCGGAAGACTGGATCGAGAGTACCATGGTGGAAATTTCCTCATTCATACAGGAAAAAACATGACAAAACTCACCCGGCAGAATTTTCTATATATGCTCCTCACCGCCATTATTTTCACCAGCGGTTATCTTTACTTACGCTATGCCTATTACGTTGCCGAGCCGGTGCCCTTCGCCCAGGAGATTGTGCTGGTGGTGCTGGGAACCTTGGCGACCATCCTGATTACGGCCATTTTGCTCAACAAGCAGACGGAAGTAGAACTGACCAAAGAACAAAGCATCAAATTCATCGAATTGAAATCCGCACTCTACACTGAATTGCTCAACTACTTGGAAGAGCTGTTTCACCGTCCGAGAATCCGCGGGGACGACATCATCAAACTTCAATTCCTCACCCATAAATTGGCCATTTCCGCCAGCCACGACGTACTGCACCAGTACCAACAACTATTGCAGATTTTTGCCGAAAGCGCCAAAGACCATCAATTCAGTCATCGGGAACGGGACGACCTGCACGCAGCCTTGGCGCACCTGACCGTCAAAATCCGCCAGGATCTTGTCGGCGATATTGATGAACAGGCTGACCTCACTGCCAGCGAAGTGGAACACCAAGTTTTGCAAAATTGCGACCTGACCTTGAGTGCCTACGATAATTACGAGCTCCCTAAAGACCCGCCAAACGATGCCAGACACCGTTCCCAGTAGTCACAAAAACAAACGCCCAAATTGCCTGAATCAACACTCAGCTGCCGTTCATCCATGCTGCTCGGCCCATTGGGCCCACATCATCAATACCCAAATCATGACACCGTAATAGGAAGCGTGACTTTGTTGGTGCTGGGATTTGAGCGTCTGCAGAAAGCTTTTCTTCACGATTCCAGACAAATGAGGGCTGTTCAAACTGTCGTTGGCGAGCGCTTGCAGGGCCGGGTCGGATTGGAGCCACAGGCCGAAGGGGAGTCCAAAACCGTGCTTGCGTTTTTCCAAGGTCGTGGAGGGCAGAAAATCCTTGAAAGCACGGCGATAAAACGAGCGTAATTCGAATCCTCGCATCAACAGCCGGTCAGGAATCTGGGCCGCCAGTGACACGACCGGATCCTGGAGCATCGGATACCGCACATCGACGCCAGCCAACCGACACATTCGATTGACTTTTCGCAGATCATTATCGGCGAGGGTGATTTTCCAATCCAAATAGAGCATGCGTTTGAGCATCGAGTCAGTTTCAGGCGTTTCATAAACCGCTTTTAAATGACCGATTGGCCAACCGCTGTCAACGGTGGCCAGATAGTCTTCTTCAAAAATTTCCGCCAGGGGCATTCGATGGAGGAAATTATAGGTTTCCATGCGTTCGGGCATGGGAGTCCTGGCCTGGGTTACATAGCTCTTTAGCTTGCCCAATAACGGCACGGGCAGATCGAGATTCACCAGTGGTTCAATCAATATCGACTGCAACCAGGAAGGAATCCTATCGTACAAGGCGAACATTTTTTGTTTTGCATACCGCTCATTCCCGGCAAACAGTTCATCACCGCCGTCACCGGCCAACAGTGTCTGCACCCCTTGATTTTTAGCGAGCAATGCACAGTAGTAAGCCGGTATTGCCGATGCGTTACCGAAAGGTTCCTCATAAAATGCGGCTATCTTAGGAATGGCTTTTACGACATCCCCGGGCGTGACATAGTATTCGTGAATGGGAAGATTGAAATGCTTCGCAGCCGAGCGCGCATACGCCATTTCATCATAGCCTTCGGCATCAAACCCGATGGAAAAAGCCTTGGCCTCGTTTGGAGATATTTCCTTATATAATCCTGAAATAGTGCTGCTATCCAGCCCGCCGCTCAGAAAACTACCGGTGGCAGCCGGGGATTTAACGTTCGACTCGACCGCTTCCTTCAAGGTGGTTCGCAAATTCCGAATCAAGTCGGATTCGGGCAAATGACTGTCGGTAAAGGAAGGACGCCAGTAAAAATCCAGCTTAAATTGCTTTCCATCCCACAACAAATACTGCCCGGGCAATAACTTGTTGACCCCTTCATAAATGGAAAGAGGCGCCGGAATCATATGAAAATAAAAATAGGCAAACAGAGCCTGCTGATTGATTTCCGGCCCGCGGGCGAAATTCCGTGTTATGTGCTTTAAATCACCAAAGTACAGATTTTGACCGATTTGGGCATAATAAAGATCACCCACCCCCATGCGGTCTATGGCGATCACGCCAGTACAATCGCTTGGATTGTAGATAGCCAAAGAAAAATCACCTTCAATGGATTTAACAATATCCGCCCCGTCTTTTTTAAACCCCTCAGCCAACTCATGGGCTATATGGATATTTTCATTGGAATCATTCGACTTCGAAGGCTGGTATTTCAGTTGAGGCTGTCCGGAGAGGATGACGGAAATGTCTTCAACCGTTGCCATAACGGAATGCGGGGAGGGCTCAAAGAAACCAGGATTTTTTTGGCGGTTGTGGAATGTTTCCGATTGGCCTGGAGACGGGAAAACACCTGATATATGGCTCATGACTGCTAATTAAATCAATAAAGTGATAAATAATAGCAAATTCAACGCAAGCAGGTGCCGCCAAATCAGGGGCCTGGTAGGGCGATCATGTGATAGCCCTGCGGTCAAAACTTCGCCGTCGCCGCCTTGAATCCGGCAATGGCCTGGTGATACTCGACCAGAATGTCGATCAGCTTGAGGTGGGCTTCGCCGGTGGCGCGTTCGCGGCGGTTGACCAGAAACAAGGTGCTATCGCCGAGGGTGAAGGCGTCTTTTTCTCCCTGTTCCAGCTTGCGGGCAAATTCCAGTTCCCGGCGGGCGGCCAGGTAGCGTTCGTAGGTGGCGTTGATTTGGGAAAACCAGTCGGCGACTTCGATCATCACCGCCTGGATGCTTTGTTTCTTTTGCAGATCCAGGTTGGAGAGCGTTAGCATCGCCTGTTGAAGCCGTCCCTTGGCGGCGCGGCGCAAAACCGGTAGGCTCATCTTGACGCCGGCCTTGATCACCGGGCCTTCGATGGCGTCGTCACCGGTCTGGTAGCCTTGGGAGAGAACCAGATCGAGGCGCGGAAGCAATTGGTTGCGGGCCAGCTCCCTGTCGATGGCGGCCAGCTCCTGCGCCAGATCCAGCGCCTGGAGTTCCGGACGGCCTTCGAGGGCGGACAGTTTTCCACTTTCGAGCTGAATCCGGGTGAAGTTCGCAGGTTCCGGTACCGAAGGCGGGATCTGATCCATTTCCGGCACGGGGGCGGGTTGCAAGGGGCTCTGCCAGAGAAAGAGCCCCAATTTGAAGGCTGTTTTCTGCAATGTCCGCTCCGCCTTGAGCACCCTGCCCAGACGGCGCTGCACTTCGCGCTGTGCCTCGACGAGGTTGATTTTCGGCAACAGGCCCGAGGCGATCTTGTGTTCGATGGCCTCGACCCGCACCCTGGCGAGCCCCAGCAGCCGTTCCTCCACCTCCAGTTTGCGCTTGGCGCCCACCCAGGCCCAGTAACTGGCCAGCGCGTCCTGGAGCAGTTTCAGTTCGGTTCCGCGAAGTTTCAGCAGCGCCTGGTCTTCTCCCAGGAACGCCTGGTTTTCCGCCGCCGCCTTGGGGTTTTGCCCCAAGCCCCGAAGCAAGGGGACGGTAAGTTCGAGGAAGTATTCCCCATCCTCGCCGGTGGGCTTGACCGGCGTCTTGATGTCACCGGCAGCGCGCTTGAAGCCGGTGCTGACTCCGATACCGTAGCGGGTGAGAAAATCGACGCTGAAACGCGATTCCAGCACCTTTTGCACCTGGCCGATGCCGGCGGAGCTGTTGTAGCGGAGGAAACGGGTGCCGCCCCCGACTCTGGCGTCGAAAGCACCCTGCTTCTCCAGCCGTTTGGCTTCGGCCCGCTTCAGGTCGAGGCGGGCGCGTTCCAGAACGGGATGGTTGGCACGCACCAGCTCGATCAAGCGTTCCTCCGTCAGGGGTTCGGCTGCCAGTCCCAGGGGAAGAAGGATCAGCAGCCAGTGAAGACAGAAGCGGATCGGTTTCATCACAGCGGTTTGCCCTTGACGGGTTTGGGCGGCGGCTCCACGAAGGGTGGGAAGGCGTTGAAACGGCGCCAGAGCTCGAAACCGAGCGAGACCACGTTGAGCAGAATCCAGCCCTGGGCCCGGGTGCCGGGACGCAGATAAGGGTAAGTGGGCCAGGGTTCGTCGCGTCCCGCTTCGATGGCCTCCTTGTCGGGAACCACCAGCACCCGGTAGCGGTTCTTGCCGTCGCCCACCGAATCGATGACCGCGATACGGCCGCCGAAGGTGCCCACCGCGATGGCCGGCCAGCCGGAGAACTGAATGGCCGGCCAGCCGGAGAATTGCAACCGCACGGGCCTGCCGGGAGAAAGCAAGGGGGCGTCGTAGTCGCTGACATAGAGTTCCACCGCCTGGTGATGAGCCGCAGGGGCGATGATCGCCAAGGGATCTCCCTGTTTGACGGTTTCCCCCGATCCCAGCGCCAGCACCCGGACCACCTTGCCGTCCATGGGGGCGCGGACCTTGCGCATTTCGATACGCCGTTTCATGTTGCCGATCTGGATTTCCAGTGACAGGATTTCATGATCGACGTCCGCCAGGCTGCGGCGCTGACTGGCCAGTTTGACCCGGACCTCCTCGATCTTGGCCTGGTTTTCGGCATCGATTTTGCCGCGGCTGAGGCGGGCGATCTCGATTTCCCGGCGGGCCATCTCCATTTCCGCCTCCGCCTTGGCCAACGCCATTTGCACCAGCTCCAGATCCCGTTGGGAACGCAGGCCCTTTTCCACCAGTTGTTTGAAGCGCTGGGCGTTCTGCCGCGCGGTGTAAAGCGCCTGTCTGGCGGCGGCCAGCTTGGCCTTGGCCTGGAAAATTTTTCCTTCCGCTGCGGGGGTGGCGTATTCGGCGAGTTTTCGTTGGGCTTCCAGTTGTAGTTCCAAGGCCTCGATGCCGTTCTTGAGAGCGAACCTTTTGTTCAGCAAGGCGGTTTTTTTCGCTTCCAGACGTTCCAACAGCCGTTGATCCAGATAGCGGATATCGATTTCCGTCAACTCCACCAGCAGATCGCCCTTTTTGACCCGCTGTCCTTCCATCACATACCAGTGATGGATATGGGCGTTGATGGGCGCCTCGACGGCCCTGGGCCGGTCCATGGGAGAGAGGTAGGTGACCTGGCCGGTGGCAGAAATGGTTTGTTGCCAGGGCACGAAAATCAAACCCGACACCAGGATCAGCAACAGGACGGCCAATATCCTGGCGACGGAGAAAAAACGCCGGGGCGTGGTGACCAAATGGAGGGATTCCCTGCATTCCAAGGCTTGGGTGGATGTGCTTGTCATGTTCAATGTTCAGTCAACGGGATGTGATGTTTCGGATTCGGGATGGGTTTCGTAGAGCCTGGAAAATGTGCTGCCGGGCTGCCGTTGCAACCGCTTCGGGGGACCGGATTCGACGATTTCCCCCGCCGCCAGCACGTGCACCATGTCGCATCGTTTCACGACGTTGTAATCGTGGGTGACATACAACAGCGTCCAGTTTTGTTGCGGGGCTTCCAGGTGTGAGAGCACGTCGGCCTTGGTGTGGGGGTCCAGCCCGAACAGGGCCTCGTCCAGGATCAGCAACCGGGGCCGCTTGATGATGGCCCGGGCCAGCAGGATCCGCAGCCGCTCCCCCAGGGAGATGTTGAGCCCTTCGGTTACCAGCGGCGTGTGCAGCCCTTTGGGCAGATTCAACAGCAACGGATCCAGCCCCACCAGTTCCACCACTTCATGGAGGGCGTCCCGGGAGATGTCGGTGCGTCCCATCAGAATATTCTCCTCCACGGTGCCGTGGAAGATTTCGTTGTGTCCGGAAAGCAGGGCGATGTGCCGGCGAAGGCTGTTGAGGTCGGCTTCCCGAAGGTCGAGACCGTCGAAGCGGATTCTGCCTCCGGCCGGTGGAAGCAGGCCGCAGATCAACTGGGCCAGGGTGCTTTTGCCGCTGCCGGAACGGCCCACCAGGCAGGCGTGTTGTCCCGGTTCCAGCGTCAGATGGATATTTTTCAGGATCGGCAGGCCGGGGTCGTAGTGGAAGGCCAGCCGCTCGCATTCCACCCGTGCGCCGGCGTTTCGCGCAGGCACCTGGGCGCCGCCCTGCCGCTCGGTGGGCAGATCGGTGACGCCGCCCAGTTTTTCCAGGCTGGTCACCAGGTCGTAAAGTTCGTCGATCGCCAGGGCCAGCTTCTCGATCGCCGCCAGCAGCATGACGATCACCAGTTCCGCCGCCACCAGCTGTCCCAGGGTCAATTGCCGCTGGATCACCAGCCATCCGCCCACCGCCAGGACGCCGGTCAGGGCCAGGGCCTGCAAGATGTGACTGCCGAAAACCTGGCGCAGGAACACGGTGAAATGACGCCGGCGGGCCTTGATGTAGTTGGTGACTTCCCGGTCCAGCCGCTGGACGAAATAATCCGGCAGGCTGTTCATCTTGAGACTGACATGGCACCGTCCCAGTTCCTCCAGCCATTCGGCGACCCGGTACTTGTGCTTCGATTCCTCCAGGCTGGTGTCGATGCCGCCACGGCCCAGCAGCACGATGGT
>JALSQY010000406.1 GCA_026985035.1 Methylothermaceae bacterium | reverse complement strand
AACGATTCCCACACTGCGGGTAAAAAGGTCCCCCGGTGACGGCCCTCCTCAAGCAGCAGGCCGTCTATTCCTGGACGGATTTGGGAAAGTAAGTCTTGTTCGGATTCAAACTCGATTTCTTCCAGGGGGCTGAGGACCGATATATGAATTTCCAGCTCATCTACTTCCTTCTCCGTCACCGGAGGAAAGCGTGGATCTTGGAAAGCAGCGGCGAAGGCGTTTTGGATCACATCTTCGGCTAATGGCCGTTGTGCTTCCAAGGAGCCGATGCAGCCGCGCAGTTGGCCATGCTCTTGAAGCGTTACAAACGTGGCCCGGCGCTCGCGCAAGGGAGGGGGTAGCTGCTGCAGATCCAATGCCGGCGGGCGCCCGTGGCGGGCGCCGTAGCGAATGGATTCCCTCGCCAGTTGGAGCAGTAGCTGGCGGTGTTGTGGTGAAAGCATGTGATCAGTAGAAGACATAAGCACCATAGCCTACCACTTGATCCCGGGGTCCAGCGGTATCACCGGAGTTACGCAGATCCACGGTTTCTGCCTTGAGGTGGTGATGGCGGGCGGCCAGGAGTAGTCCCGCCACCGGAATGCGGCCACAGGCCGATTCGACGCCAAGACGGCTGGGATCTAGGTTTTCGATAGCTGCCGAAGTGGCAGTGTCCAATTGTTTGGCGGTGGCATAGTCATAATAATGACTGAGATCCGAACTGATGACGATGAGGGTTTCCGGTCCTCCCCACAACCTCTCCAAAACAGCCGCCACTTCTTCAGGGGTTGCCTCTCCAACCACAATGGGGACGACCTTGAAGTCTGCCAGAACTTCCTGCAGGAAAGGCAGCTGTACTTCGAGGCTGTGTTCCGGTTCATGGGGCTGATCGAACTGCACTACAAATGGCAAATCCTCAATGGCCCGAATGGCTTCCTTGTCGATGGCCACCGAACCCAAGGGAGTCATGAAATAATCCACCGTTGGAATTGCCAGACCCCGGAACGGAATCCGGTGAGCGGGCCCCAACAAAATGACTCGCTTGATGACATCTTTGGCTGGCATCAAAAGCCGATAAGCGCTGGCCGCCACCGGACCCGAATAAACATAACCGGCATGGGGGGCGATGATGGCTTTGGGCACCGGACCTTCCACTTGGCTGGATTTAAGAAATTGCTGCACCATTTGGTCCAATTCCCGGGGATTGTCCGGATAAAACATCCCGGCAACAGCAGGGTGGCGGATGGCGGTCATATTTTCCTCCTTCGAACTTGAATTTCGATCTCTTTGTCTATATATGGACATTATCCACACAATTCAACAGGGGAAAGGCGATGACTACCGCAGCACTGACCAAGGACACCGTGCCCACCAAGTATTGGCATAAATTGCCGGATGGCAAGATTCAGTGTGATCTTTGCCCGCGCTTTTGCAAGCTCCACGAAGGGCAACGTGGATTGTGCTTTGTTCGCGCGTGTCAAAATGGTCAGATTGTGCTGACCTCCTACGGACGAGCCAGTGGGTTCGCGATTGATCCCGTTGAGAAAAAACCTCTTTATCACTTTCTGCCAGGCACGCCGATATTGTCTTTTGGTACCGCCGGCTGCAATCTGGCTTGCAAGTTTTGTCAAAACTGGGATATCAGTAAATCCCGTGAATTCGATACCTTGACGGTGGAAGCCCCGCCCAATGCCATTGCCTTGGCGGCCAAGGATTTGGGTTGTAAAAGCGTGGCTTATACCTATAACGATCCGGTGATTTTCCACGAATACGTCATCGATACCGCCATGGCCTGCCGGGAGGAGGGCATCAAATCAGTCGCCGTGACCGCGGGTTATGTGTGTCCCGAGCCGCGCCGGGAGTTCTATCAATATATGGATGCGGCCAATGTGGATTTGAAAGCGTTTACTGAGGACTTTTACCGCAAAATCTGCGGTGGCCACTTGCAGCCTGTCTTGGAGACCCTCGAATACATCAAGCATGAAACCGACGTTTGGCTGGAAATTACCACTTTGTTGATTCCTGGCGAAAACGATTCCGATGAAGAGATCGACAAGATGACCCGCTGGGTGGTGGAAAAACTCGGGCCCGATGTTCCCCATCATTTCACTGCCTTTCATCCTGATTGGAAGATGATGGACAAGCCGCCAACCCCGCCGGAAACCTTGATCCGCGCCCGCAACATCGCCCTCAAAAACGGCCTGCGCTATGTTTATACCGGCAATGTCCATAACCCCGAAGGCGACAGCACTTGGTGCCATCATTGCGGCCAACTATTGATCGGCCGCGACTGGTATATCCTCACCGACTGGAATCTGACCGCCGATGGCAAGTGTAATCAATGCGGTACGCCTGTGGCAGGAATTTTCGAAGAAAAACCCGGTGATTGGGGAGCGAAGCGGTTTGTGGTGGATATGTCGAGATATACGCAGTCAGCTCAACATTCGTAAGAAGATTGCTTCCCAAGGATACCAATGGGGACATTGTGAAAATTGCCATAAGATGCCATCAGACTGGATGATGGTCGTCCAGCGCCGACAACGCCACAATGCTCTCCCATCAGCTATTAGACCGCAGAGAAGGAGCAAGTATCGTATCGACGGCTGGTTTGCTGTTGTCGGGATCAGGGTAATCTAGGGTGTAGTGCAGCCCCCGGCTTTCCCTGCGGGTCATGGCGCTGCGGACAATGAGTTCCGCGGCAATGATGAGGTTGCGCAGTTCCAGCAGGTCGCTGGTGACGCGGAAATTACCGTAATATTCGGCGATTTCCTGTTTCAACATTTCAGTTCGCCTAAGAGCCCGTTGCAAGCGTTTGTTGGTGCGAACGATGCCGACATAGTCCCACATGAAACGGCGGATTTCGTCCCAGTTATGGCTGACAACCACCTCTTCGTCCGAATCGGTCACCTGGGATTCGTCCCAGGGCGGCAAGGGGGGCGGGGAGGGGAGTGCCGGCAATTGCCGGCGCAAGTCATCTGCCGCCTGTTTCGCAAAGACCAGACACTCCAACAAAGAATTACTGGCCATGCGGTTGGCGCCGTGCAAGCCGGTACAGGCGGTTTCCCCTATCGCATAGAGGTTGGGGATATCGGTGCGTGCTCTCGAATCGGTTATCACCCCACCGCAGGTATAATGCGCTGCCGGCACAACCGGAATGGGTTGCTCGGTGATGTCGATATTGTATTGCAGGCAGCGTTCATAAATGGTTGGGAAGTGGCTTTTTATAAATTCCGGGCTTTTGTGGGAAATATCCAGATATAAACAATCCACGCCCAGGCGCTTGATTTCATGGTCGATGGCGCGGGCGACAATATCCCGGGGCGCCAATTCTTGCCGCGGGTCGAAGCGATGCATGAAGCGTTCCCCATCGGGCAGCAACAGTTTGCCGCCTTCGCCCCTGAGCGCTTCGGAGATCAAGAATGAACGGGCTTCTGGATGATAGAGGCAGGTGGGGTGGAATTGCATGAATTCCATGTTCGCGACCCGGCACCCCGCCCGCCAGGCCATGGCCAGGCCGTCGCCGGTGGCGGTGTCGGGGTTGCTGGTGTACAAATACACCTTGGCGGCGCCGCCAGTGGCAAGCACAACCGCGCGAGCGCGAAATAGCTTGACCTTTTGCCGGTTCCGGTCGAGGACGTAGGCGCCCAGAACCCGTTGGGGAGAAAGGTTCAGTTTGTTTGCTGTGATAAGGTCAATAGCATTGTGGCATTCGAACAAGTCGATATGGTCATGGGCTTTGGCCCTCGCTAGCAAAGAGGTTTCCAGGGCTTTGCCGGTGGCATCGGCGGCATGGACGATGCGGCGGTGGCTATGTCCGCCCTCGCGGGTCAAATGCAGGTGCTTTCCACCGTCTTCCGATTCTACTTCGGTAAAGGTGACGCCTTGGCGCAGCAGCCATTCAATACAATCTTTTCCCTGGGAAACCACCAAGCGCACAATATCCGGATCGCATAATCCAGCGCCAGCATCCAGGGTGTCTTCAATATGGGCTTCCAGGGAGTCATCGGCATCTAAAACTGCGGAAATCCCTCCCTGGGCGTAAAAAGTGCTGCATTCTTGTAATTGAGTTTTGGAAAGTACGGCTACTCGTGCCATATCAGCAATTCTCAGGGCAAGACTCAAGCCCGCAGCACCGCTGCCAATGATAAGGATGTCGTAATCAAGGGATTCGCTCATGCCGGATTTATACCAAAAATCTGTGTGTTATGCCCATTGTTGCCGGAAATGAAAGAGGTTGGGTCAAGTCCATTGAACGGGAAGAGGGAAACCAGGATAATAACCCTATCGATACGATGACGCCAAGTGGCAGGTGGTTCGGCATTTTGTTTACTATGGCGGTACGAATCCAATCACCCTTAAAAGATGAGGAAAAGGTATTGAAGGGAGACAGCAGGTCAGCGGCGGATGTTGACCAAGAGCTGGTCAAGCGGGTTCAGCAAGGTGATAAAAAAGCCTTCGATCTGCTGGTTCTCAAGTATCAGCACAAAATTATTCCATTGATCACCCGGTATATCAAAGACCCTTCAGAAGCCTTGGACGTTGCGCAAGAGACATTCATCAAGGCTTATCGCGCATTGCCCAACTTCCGGGGCGACAGCGCATTCTATACTTGGTTATACCGGATTGCCATTAATACGGCGAAGAATCACATCGCCGCCAGATCTCGGCGCCCTTCCGATTCGGAAATTGAATTGGATACTGCGGAACAATTCGAGACAGCGGTGCGTCTAAAGGATCAAGAAACTCCAGAAGGCATTTTGTTGAGTGAAGAGGTTGCCGAAGCCGTGCGGCAGGCCATTGAAGACCTGCCCGAGGAACTTCGCACGGCGATTACTTTGCGAGAGTTTGAAGGGTTGAGTTACGAAGAGATCGCCCAGGCAATGAACTGCCCCGTGGGTACTGTTCGTTCACGTATTTTTCGGGCCCGGGAAGCCATTGACAAGAAACTGAGGACTTTACGTGCAGGGATGCGGAAAGAAAAGAAAAAACCCTTACCTGAGAAATCTTCAGAAAAATCATGACAAGAGGCGGAGGCCGATGCAGGACGATGTGAACTGGAAACTATCACTGTTGCTGGACGACGAGCTGGATACCAAGGAGGCAATTCAATTATTGGAAAGAATCCATCAAGATCCCGAATTACTGGATAAGTGGTGTTGTTATAATACAATGAGCCAGGCGATGCGGTTTGGGAGTATGGTACAACCGGATAAAGCCTTTATGAATCGTATTCGGGCATCGTTGGCCGCCACCGAACTTCCTCAATCTCCAACACCTTCAACGTCAACCTCAACCTCTTTTCCTATAAAACAAATACTTTTTCCCCTTGCTCTGGCCGCGTCAGTGGCCACCGTGACGGTGCTATTGACCAAACAGTGGAATGATTCTGAGTTGTACCCCTCGACCACGGTAAAGGCGGTGGCAAGCCAGTCTTCCGATTCTTCAAGCCGTTTGGCTGCGGTAACCTCATTTACTGAAAATACTTCTCCGGAGACAATTCCCCGGCAGCCGGTCCAGACGCAGCATCATTATTCCCGCTTTGAGGATTATTTGATCGCTCATAGCGAAGGCAGCTTATATACCACAGGGCCTCAAGATATGTTGAGCTATGCGCGCATCGTCAGTCATGACGGGCGTTAGGATGAAGAGAGCGTATATTGTCTCCCCCTGGGTAATGGGGATATTTTTGATTGTTTTCAACCTGTCGGCATTTCCCCAAGACCTTATGCCCAAAGACGCATTGGGTTGGCTGAAGGCCATGCGGGAAGCAATGCATAATCTGGCCTATCAGGCTACGGTGGTTTATAGCAGGGATAATCAAATCCAAGCGTTGAAGCTTTCCCGCGTCATCCAGGAAGGGGTGGTCAAGGAGCATTTGCAGGCACTGAATGATCCGTTGCGGGAAGTGGTCAGGGATGGTGACAAGGTGACTTGTTATTTCCCCGACCGGCAAGCAATGATTGTCGAATACCGGCAAGGAAATGATTCCTTGTTCGTCCATTTTCCTTGGGAGTGGCAGCAAAAGCAGGGAATTTATCAGTTTAATTTAGGCCATATCGGTCATGTGGCAGGACGTCCGGCCCAGGAAATCGTCGTTGTACCTTTAGATAAGTATCGTTATCCACGCAGAATTTGGCTCGATACCGAAACCAAGCTGCCGCTCAAGTTGGAGTTGCTGAATCACGACGGCGGCATACTCGAAGCTGTGGTTGTGACTGATATCCAATTAGGAAAGGGGGTGGAAAAAATTGCCACTGTTCCCCGTGAATCCGATCAAACTTGGAAAATTGTGGATAGGAAAGTCATCCCCCTCAAAGATAAACGCTGGCAGTTGAGTTTTTTGCCACCGGGTTTCAATGAGGTATTGCGTACGCGGCGCCTGGATCCTATCGATCAACGGCCTATAGATCATATTTTAGTGAGCGACGGAATCGCATCGGTTTCGATTTATATCAAGCAAGGGGATGACAGGGGCTTTGATCCCGGCAATAAGAAATTGGGTGCAGTCAACACCTACAGCAAACAGGTGGGTGATTTCTATATTACTGTCCTGGGGGATGTCCCGCCCGAGACGGTCAGAGCCATCGCCAACGGGGTGCGGCTGGCAACGGGAACCACGGCTTCCTGACCGCATCTGCCCGCGCAGTCCAATCCCATGCCATGATTGTCGAAGGCATTCATCAATGCTTCGCTTCGATGTTGTCTGATGGAGAACGCCGTGTCCTGATTCATCACCTATCCTTTCTCGAGAGGGGGCAGACTCTGCCCTGTGCCCGGAAAGCAAACTGACATGTGGTAAGGTGTGCTGGGATTTAAGTTTATGAATGCTATCGTGTTGGCTTACAATACATTCCTTATTTTCAATGGATCAACTTAACTTTTATTGCCTGTAAATTTTATTGGCGCGCTATTTTTTATGATGCAAAATGCAAGATTCCTGATCAGGGCTAACTGGATTTGGGCGTTATGGCTGGGTTACAACCTGGTGTGGGCGGGGGAACTGCCGGATTTTACAGAGCTTGTGGAAAAGACCGGTCCAGCCGTTGTCAATATCAGCACCACAAGGACAGTGGAAAACCAACCTGTTCCCGAGCTGCCAGAGGGCATGGAAATCCCCGAAGGATCGCCCCTTGAGGATTTGTTTAAACACTTTTTTGGTCAACAAGGCCCTTCAGGC
>JALSQY010000405.1 GCA_026985035.1 Methylothermaceae bacterium | reverse complement strand
CCCCTCGGCGAGAGTGGGGGGTGCAAGGGCAAGGAAAATCGACGGGGGTTTGGTGCGGCCCGCAGCGCGCCCGCGCGAGGACACGGCCCCGTCTATTTTCCTTGCGCGCGCCAGGGGGCAAGGCCCCAAAGCACGTCCCGAAGCGGCGTTCGGCTGGCCCGAACCCCGAGGGACAAAGAAAGGAATGGTGACGGATCAATGGTCCGACGCAGCACAGGGAAAGGCGGCCTTCCGGCCGCCGCCCCCCGGGGTGGTTATTCAGTCACCTCGCTGTCGTTGTTGTCCTTCTTGGGGAAGGCGACCATTTCGACGCCTGGGAACATCGAGTGTTTCACGGTGATGGCGGTGATTTCGCCGTTATCGTCTGTGTTGACGAACACAACCCCGCAGCGGTTCCAGTAATTTTGGCCGTCTTTTTCGCCGGATTTGACGTTCAGTTTCAGAGTTTGAGTAGCCATTGTAAAAATCCTCATTTTCCAGTGTTTCGATAAACATGCCAAAGCGGGCAGGATGAGGGGGTGTCAGCAGGTAATTTGTCTCGCGAGGAATGACCCGCTTGCGGGGCAGGGGAAATTACCTGTTGAAGCGCGCCTGCGCGCGCGATCTCCCCCGACTGCCCGCTATGTTTTATCGGTAAGAAACACGACGAATGAGGATCCCGACTGGCTACAGATCTGAACCTGTCCCGATCCCGCGAATTGGCAAAAATGGATGGGATCACTGCGGGGTGGGCCATGTCACCCTGACACGGGCGACAGTCCTCCACACCCTGTAACACGGCTGACACCCGGTGATATGGTTGCTTTGCCGTATGGACACCGCCGCCAAGGGGGTGAATACCCGTGCCCCCCGCGCGGCCGGATGCCGCATCTATGGCAAGCCGGACCATTGACCCTGCGCAACCTGCAAAAGCGAGCGTTACCCGCATGGGCGGAAACCGGCGGCCCTGGGCGACCATGCAGTCAAAGCACCTGACGCGGCATTTATGACGGGGCAGGGGCTATTGATGCAGGAAGATCAGGGCTGGTTCCGTGCGCAAGACCGCTTGCCGGCCAAAGCATAGAGTATCCGTTGTGCGTCAAGTGTCATTTTCAAAGAAAATCACAGGAAATTTTAGAAAGCAGTCGTTCATGCAGAATGCAGCTAACGGCAGCTCCGAGCCCAAAGCATCCTGTTGCAGAGCCAGAGGTTTAGATATAATATGAGAACTATTTAACATTGGGAGATTGTTCACATGGCTTGGTCAGAGATTATGACTTTTGTTTTTGCCGCGTCCTTGTTGGTAATGTCTCCTGGTCCCAATGGAGCGTTAATCGCCAAAACTGTACCAACGTCAGGGCGTAGCGCGGGCTTTGCAAATGTTGCGGGTTTCGTAACCGCATTTTATTTGCACGGCGCACTCTCTGTGCTTGGTATATCCATCCTTCTCGTTCAGTCGGCCACAGCTTTCGCAGTGGTCAAATATCTGGGGGCCGCGTACCTTTGTTGGATAGGGATCAAAGCGC
>JALSQY010000404.1 GCA_026985035.1 Methylothermaceae bacterium | reverse complement strand
ATTTTGCCTGGCAGTTGTTCGACGAAACCACCCAACTCTCTAAAACAACCCTGCATGGGCGCACTTGCAGTCGGTGAAATAATCCTCGTTCCTTTCCCTTTTTCCGATTTACCGGCTTCCAAGCTACGGCCCGGGCTTCTTACCCACGCCCCCTGTGTCACCATAGTTGTCCATCTGTAAATCAGGGATTCCGCAGGGGTAGTGAAGTGGATCCCAACACCCCAAACCGGCCAAGGTCTTAAAGGTCTTTATCCTTCCGGGGCTTCATCCAGCCACTGCTGTAACGCAGCGATAATATTTTTCGCCTGCTCACGGCTGGAAATGTTGAATTTGGAGCGCTGTTGGTACTCCCCGTCACGCTTCTGGTAACGGCGGATGGTGAACTTCTCAGGCCCGTATTCTTGCTTGCGGGCATCCCAATCCTGGTAACGGAACAAGATGGTTGTCCACGCCCCCTTGGAAAGGATGACTTTATCCAGTTCCTTGACGGTCTGGACATCCCCATCGGTGTAATTTATGGTAAGTTCTTCTGGTTTACTGGCCATGTGTTTGTTGATTGCTCAATAAGTTATCCAATTCTTCTAATAACCGGACCAATTGACGGCTATCGGTATCTGTACCGGCAAACCACTCCTCTGCCAAGGGCGCAATACCACTTTGGCTGGGCAAGGGATGACCGGCCTCAATCAATGCCTTCATACGCTCGATCAGTACAAATTGCAGCCATTGATGAAAATCAAGAGTATCACAACAAAAAGGTAGTTCACTAGCCAACGCTTCGGCAGAAGGCGGCTTTGACTGCCATAATCCCAACCGGCGAAGTTCTGCCTCGACTCGCAGCAGGATATCCGCAGCCTCTTGATACTGTTCATTCATTGAGTCGCGATAAAGCGGCCAAAGGCGCGGGTACCATCTCCCACAGGAATCGTTTCCAGGGATTTTTGCTTCAACACATCAATCACCGACACGGTATTGCTGAACCAGTTCGCCACATAGACCCGGCGATCATCGGGATGCGTGGCGATCCCCTCCGGATATTCACCCACGTCCAAGGTATTGACCACCTTCAATGTTTCTGCGTTGATAACCGAGACGGTATCATCGTATTGGTTGGTAACCATCACCCACTTGCCATTGCCCGCCACGGCAATGGCGTAGGGGCGTTCTCCCACGGCAATGGTGGTGATCGGTCGCAAGGTTTTTGAATCCAGCACACTGATGTCATTACTAATGACGTTAGCAGTATAAATGCGATGACGGGCTTCATCCAGGGTGATACCAAACGGGTGTTTACCAACCTTGTGAGTATTGACGACTTTGAGCGTTTGGGTATCAATCAACGAGATCGAATCACTGTCCCGGTTGGCCACGTAAACCCGCTTGCCATCGGAACTGACCTCAATGCCAGAAGGGGACTTCCCCACCGGGACTTTGGTAATCACCTTTAAATTGGGGATATCGATAACCGAGACGTAATGTTGATACCAATCGGCCACATAGCCGCGCCTGCCGGCTTTATCAATGGCCACGCCCAAGGGACCCTCGCCGACCTTGAGTTGGCCAATGATTTTGAGCTTGTTGCCATCCAGCACCGTGACATCCTTGCCCGCCGAGTTGGTAATCAGGACGATGGAACCATCACCACTCACGGCCACGCCGGCAGGTTTTGAACCGACTTTCAATGTGGTGATGCGCTTGTTGCCATCCGTGTCGATAACCGTCACGCTATCGTCGCGTTGATTGGTGACGAAGGCATAAGGTTTGGCTTGAGCCAAGCCAGCGCAAAAAAAGAGGGCGGCTGACGCCGCCACAACAATGCCGATAGGGTGCAAAAGGTCTCGAATCATGGTGCTGCTAGTCTTCAGCCAGTTTTTTCAAATTCTCCAAACCGCTTTTATAGAATTCAGTCACCGCTTTGACAGCGGCATCCTCGTTCATTTCTTCAGGCGGATTGTTGTTCATATAAGCGCGGTAAAAAGCCCCTTTCCAAATCACCTTGGCCTTGTCGCCGCTCTTTTTGACTTGAAAGATGGATGAATAGTTCGCTACCGGCAATACAGGC
This sequence comes from Methylothermaceae bacterium, assembly GCA_026985035.1. Classification (GTDB taxonomy): domain Bacteria; phylum Pseudomonadota; class Gammaproteobacteria; order Methylococcales; family Methylothermaceae; genus Methylohalobius. The sequence goes on along the minus strand of JALSQY010000404.1, from coordinate 5,127 downwards.
ACCTCGATTTCCTGGCCGGCGTGAACGATCTTCTTGGCCGCGCTCATTTTTTTGATCTTGTAGGAATACATCATTTTGTCGCCGTTATATTTTTTGAGTTCTTCGACAACTTCTCCGCCGCCTTCCAGCTTCAAAATGCGCTTGCCGCCTTTTTCATTGCCGCCTTCGGCCTCGCAGCCAGCAACTTTGGGGTGCCACTTTTCGATACTGCAAAAATCCTTGACCAGTTCCCATACTTTATCTGCCGGCGCATTGACTTCGATAGTCTCTTGGATCTTCTGGCGCACCGGGCCGTGGGCCTGGGCCGAAGCCATCCAGAACAGCACTAGCAAAGGGAACAAAGCAATAAGTTTACGCATATCTCCTCCAAGCAATTCGAATTCGACTAAAAATTGGAAATCATGACAGGGTTTCAGTCAGAAGGCAATGGATGCCTGTCGGGAAGCAACGTCCGCGCATACTCTTCCAGCGCCTTCAAGATAGCTTTGTTGGTCTGAATGCTTTCTGAATCCCGGCGTAACCAATGCAACCGCTGCCAAAACGCCTCCCACACAATACTGGCCCCGCCATTGGGATCGAGCAAACGCCGGCGGCGGTATTCTTCCCAGCGGCGTTGCTCTTCGCCATTCAAAGTATCAGGATAATTTCTCGCCCGGTAGCGGAATAGCATTTCCGGCAATCTGGGATCGTCAAATTCCAGCCCTAAACGGCCAAGTTGCTCGGGTGGAACCGAACGGATTTGCGCCATTCTGGCCCGGTCCGCATCGCTGAAAAAACCGCCGCTGTACAGCATTAAATCGGGATCTGAAGGCTGTTCCAATGTACCTGACTGAAACAGACCGGCCACTGCCTCCTGCCAAAATTCCCGGTGTTTTTGCAAGGATGCCAGATTCAGCATACATGGGGCCAAATCAATATTTAAGCGCTGCCGATCCCGCTCACGCAAGGCTCCCAGCGGAGCTAGCACCGGACACCGGTTGACCCGCACGGTTTTCACGGGCAACCTTTCCATACCCTCGGGCAAATCCTCCCGGCGCGTGAACAAACATTGCCGAAGGTCGTCCATTTGTAAGTGATGAAATTGCGCCGGATCCACCGCCAGGTCATAGACCACAACCCCATTGGGGTTATTGGGGTCCAGCGCCAATGGCGCTACCACCGCCAAACAGCCACGCCTGGCCGGATATTTTTCGGACACGTGGAGGACAGGCCGCATCTCCTTTAGATCCAGCCACTTCCAGGCGTCGCTTTTACGGCGGTGACGAAAGCAAAAATCATACAATTTGGGTTGTTTGTCTTTAAGCAAGCGGGCCAAAGCAATGGTGGCTTCCACATCCGCCAAAGCATCGTGAGCGCCGTGATGCTCAATACCATTAGCGGCCGTGAGATGCTCCAGTTTGAAACTCGGCGCGCCGTCCTCCCGCCCGGGCCAAACGATGCCCTCGGGACGCAGCGCATAGGCAAGACGCATGACATCAATCAGATCCCACCGGGAATTACCGTTCCGCCATTCCCGGGCATAAGGATCCATGAGATTGCGATAGAGGGTATGACGGGTGACTTCGTCATCGAAACGGATCGTGTTGTAGCCGCAGACACAGGTGTCCGGCTGCGAGAATTGGGCATCGACTTGGGCAATGAACTGTGCTTCGCAGACCCCTTTTTCAATGGCCTGCTGGGGGGTAATCCCGGTCACCAGGCACGCCTCCGGCTGAGGCAAATAGTCATTGGCAGGGCGGCAATACAACACCAATGGCGAACCCACGGGCTTCAAGTCTTCACCGGTTCTCAAGCCGGCAAATTGGACAGGACGGTCTCTGGCAGGATCGGTGCCAAAGGTTTCATAGTCATACCAATACAAGGTTGGCGGCATTGTCGATTAACCTTACGATTCAATCAGGTATAATAATCAGATTTACTCTACGCCATGGTACGATATTTATGCGCATCCTAGAAGAAGCTATCACTTTCGACGACGTACTGCTGGTTCCCGCCTATTCCAACGTGCTGCCCCGCGAGGCGGATTTAACCACCCGCTTGACCGCCGAAATTCAGTTGAACCTGCCTTTGCTGTCCGCCGCCATGGACACGGTGACCGAAGCCCGCCTGGCCATCACGATTGCCCAGGAAGGCGGTATCGGCATCATCCACAAAAATATGACCGCCGAGCAACAGGCCGCGGAAGTACACAAAGTAAAAAAATACGAAAGCGGCATCATCAAAGAGCCGATCACCGTTTCTCCCAATGCCACCATCCGGGAAGTGATCGAACTGATGCGCAGTAAGAATATTTCCGGCGTTCCCATTGTGGAAGAGGACAATCATCTGATTGGCATCGTCACCAACCGGGATCTGCGTTTTGAAACCCGCTTTGACGAGCCGGTAGCCAAGGTAATGACCCCCAAAGAGCGCCTTGTCACGGTCCAGGAAGGTTCGCCCAAGGAAGAAGCCATTCGCCTGCTGCACCAACACCGGATTGAAAAAATCCTGGTGGTAAACGATGCCTTTCAACTGTGTGGCTTGATTACCGTCAAAGACATTCAAAAAGCCAAGGATTATCCCCGCGCCTGCAAAGATGAACAGGAAAGGCTGCGGGTAGGCGCCGCAGTTGGCGTCGGCGCGGGCACCGAAGAACGGGTAGCCGCCTTGGTGGAAGCCGGCGTCGATGTTATCGTGGTGGATACCGCCCACGGCCATTCCCAAGGTGTGCTGGATCGAGTCCGCTGGATCAAGCGGCACTATTCCCATATTCAGGTCATTGGCGGCAACATCGCCACAGGTGAGGCAGCACTGGCACTGAAACAGGCGGGTGCGGATGCCGTCAAGGTCGGCATCGGTCCTGGCTCCATTTGTACCACCAGAGTAGTGGCCGGCGTGGGTGTGCCCCAAATCACGGCGATTGCCAATGTGGCGCAAGCGTTGAAGGACAGCGGTATTCCCCTGATTGCCGATGGCGGTATCCGCTATTCCGGCGATGTGGCCAAGGCTTTGGCCGCCGGAGCCCATTGTGTGATGATGGGCAGTTTGTTTGCCGGTACCGAAGAAGCCCCCGGGGAAGTAGAGCTGTATCAGGGCCGTTCCTATAAAACTTACCGGGGCATGGGCTCCCTGGGCGCCATGTCCCAACAACAGGGCTCCAGCGACCGCTATTTTCAGGAAGACGCCGACACCATCGAAAAACTGGTGCCCGAAGGCATCGAAGGGCGGGTTCCCTACAAAGGCAGCGTGGTCAATATCATCCATCAATTGGTGGGCGGCATCCGCGCCAGCATGGGCTATGCCGGCTGCCACACCATCGCCGAATTGCACGACAAGGCCCGGTTCGTCCGCATCACCGGCGCGGGGGTGCGGGAAAGTCACGTGCACGATGTCACCATTGTCAAAGAAGCGCCTAACTACCGGCTGGATTGAAGCAAATGGATATTCATGCCTATAAAATTCTGATCCTGGATTTTGGCTCGCAATACACCCAACTTATCGGCAGGCGGCTGCGCGAACTCGGGGTTTACTGCGAAATCCACCCCTACGACTGGGAGGAACAAGCCATCCGCGATTTCAATGCCAATGGCATCATTCTCTCGGGCGGCCCGCGAACAGTAACCGAAGATTTCACCCCCCGGGTCCCGCAAATCGTTTTTGAATTGGGCGTGCCGGTATTGGGCATCTGTTACGGCATGCAAACCATGGCAGCCCAACTGGGGGGCAAGGTGGAATCTTCCCAAAAGAGAGAATTTGGCTATGCGCAAGTGCGCGCCTGTGGCCACTCACCGCTGCTAGAAGGGATCGAAGATCACACTACGCCCGATGGCAACGCCCTGTTGGATGTATGGATGAGCCATGGCGACCGGGTCACTGAACTGCCACCGGGGTTTAAGGTGATCGCCACCACCGACGATGCGCCGATTGCCGGCATGGCGGACGAGTCACGGCATTTCTACGGTTTGCAGTTTCATCCGGAAGTCACCCACACCCGCCAAGGGGAGCGCATCCTGGCCCGCTTCGCCCTGGAAATCTGCCAGTGCGAGCCGGTCTGGATGGCAGAGAACATTATCGAAGAAAGCATTCAAAACATCCGCCGCCAAGTGGGCAAGGAAAAAGTGCTGCTGGCTTTATCCGGCGGCGTGGATTCATCGGTGGTGGCCGCGCTCCTGCACAAAGCCATCGGCGACCAGCTCACCTGTGTCTTCGTGGATACCGGCCTGTTGCGTTTGCACGAAGGCGACCAAGTCATGGGGACGTTCGCCAAACACATGGGCGTACACGTGATCCGGGTGAATGCCGCCGACCGTTATTTCGAGGCGTTAAAAGGCATTGCCGATCCGGAAGAAAAGCGCGCCATCATCGGCCGCTTGTTTATCGAGATCTTCGAGGAAGAAGCCAGTAAACTTCGGGACGTGCAATGGCTGGCCCAGGGCACCATTTATCCCGATGTGATCGAGTCTGCCGGCGCCAAAACCGGCAAAGCCAATCTCATCAAATCTCATCATAACGTAGCCGGACTCCCGGCCAGCATGGAACTGAAACTCATCGAACCTTTGCGGGAACTGTTCAAGGACGAAGTGCGCCAGCTCGGCCTGGAACTCGGGCTGCCCTATGAAATGGTCTATCGCCATCCCTTTCCCGGCCCTGGCCTCGGCGTTCGAATCCTGGGTGAAGTCAGGCGGGAGGAAGCCGACATCCTGCGCCTGGCGGACGATATTTTTATCTCGGAACTGCGCAAGCACGATCTTTACGACAAAGTCAGCCAGGCATTCGCAGTATTTCTTCCCGTCCGTTCCGTTGGCGTGATGGGCGATAAGCGCAGTTACGACTATGTGATCGCCCTGCGCGCGGTGGAAACCGTCGATTTCATGACCGCCCGCTGGGCCCATCTCCCCTACGATTTTCTGGATACCGTTTCCCGCCGGATTATCAATGAAGTGCAAGGCATTTCCAGAGTCGTCTATGACGTTTCCGGCAAGCCGCCGGCTACTATTGAGTGGGAGTAATCTGGATTACTAACATATTGATTTTAAACGTTAAAAATCTCTCAATGGATAGTGTAATCTGCATCATCAATGGTATTTTTCATGGTATGTACCGCGTGCCATAACACAAAAACCGGCGATATCATGAGGGGTGGATTGA
>JALSQY010000403.1 GCA_026985035.1 Methylothermaceae bacterium | reverse complement strand
ATCGGGTAATTGTACTTGTTTAGGCTTCGTTCAACAAATTTTTGAGATTGGCCAGGGCGGCTTTGCCCCGGGCTTTCTTTTCTTCTGGCGAAAGCGTGGATTTTTCCGGCCATTCCAGATCTTCTTCCGGCAGTTCCTCGAGAAAGCGGCTGGGCTGGCAGTCGTTTACTTCTCCATAGCGTTTGCGTTGTCGGCAGTAGCTCAAGGTCAAGGTTTTTTGCGCGCGGGTGATGCCCACATAGGCCAGGCGGCGTTCTTCCTCAATATTGGGTTCCTGGTTTGTGGTTTCATTGTCGCTCGCGTCAGCGGCCAGTGTTTCCAATACGGTTTCCGAAGATTTGTGATGGGGCAGCAGGCCTTCTTCCATGCCGACGATATAAACATGGGGGAATTCCAGGCCCTTGGCGGCATGCAGGGTCATGAGGGTGACCTGGTCTTGGGCGCTGTTGTCCCGTTGGCGTTCCAGGACATCCATGAGCATGATTTTTGAGACGACGGCGGCAAGGATGTCTTTGCCGCCGGCTTCTTCCTCTTCTTCGATCATGCGCCCGAGCCAGTCCATCAGTTCACGGACATTTTGCCACTTGCGCTCGAATTGTTTGGGGGAGGCGGCCAGGTTCTGCAGATGATCCTGGTAGTCGATTTTGTCGATAAATTCTTCCAGCACGCCCATAGTGTCTCCCCGCCGGGCCCGGTCGGCAGTGTCCACCAGCCATTCGCAAAAACCCCTCAGCCTGACGGTGGCCCGGGCAGGCAAATGTTGCTCCAGCCCCAGTTCGAAGCAGGCGGAAAAGAGGCTGATGTGCCGTTTTTGCGCATAAGCGCCGAGTTTCTCCAGGGTGGTGGGGCCGATTTCCCGTTTGGGGACATTGATGATGCGCAAAAAGGCGGCATCGTCATCGGGATTGACGAACAGGCGCAGATAAGCCAGGACGTCTTTGACTTCGGTATAGGAAAAAAACGAGGGGCCGCCGCTGATACGGTAGGGGATCCGTTGTTCCCGCAATGCCCGTTCGAAGGCACGGGACTGGTGGTTGCTGCGGTAGAGAATGGCATAGTCGTGCCATTGGCTTCGGTGGCGGAAGTGATGGTGAAGAAGATCGGCGGCGATTTGATGGGCTTCGGCCAGATCGTCGGCGTGGCTCAGGATCCGGATTGGATCGCCAAAACCGTAAGCGCTCCACAACTTTTTCTCGAAAACATGGGGATTGTGCTTGATCAAGGCGTTGGCCGCCTTGAGAATGCGGCCGGTGGAGCGGTAATTTTGCTCCAGCATGACGATCTTGAGCCGGGGATGATCTTGTTGCAAACGCTGGAGGTTTTCCGGCCGAGCGCCCCGCCAGGCGTAGATGGACTGGTCGTCGTCTCCCACCACGGTGAAACGGCCCAGCGGCCCTGTCAGCAGACTGAGCAAACGGTATTGGGTGTGATTGGTATCTTGATATTCATCCACCAACAGATAGCGCAGCTTGTGTTGCCAGCGTTCCAGTATGTCTTGCCGTTCTTGAAACAGCAGTACCGGCAACAGTACCAGATCATCAAAATCCACCGCGTTGTAGGCCTTGAGACAACGGCTATATTCTTGATAAAGATGGGCGGCCGCTTGTTGTTCGCTACCGGCTTCGGACAAAATTTGCTGCGGAGGCAAGCAATCGTTTTTCCAGGCGCCGATTTGCCAGGCGTATTGGGGGAGTTTTTCCGGGTTGCAGGGGTGCTTGCTGTGTTCGAGAATGTCTTTGAGCAGGGCCATTCTGTCTTGCTCGTCAAAAATGGACAAAGCGGATTTAAAACCCAGCGCTTTGTGTTCCCGGCGCAGAATTTCCAAACCCAGGGCATGGAAGGTGGAAACCGTCAAACCCCGCAATTCCTTGCTATCCATCAGTTTGCTTGCCCGTTGTTTCATTTCCCGCGCCGCCTTGTTGGTAAAGGTGAGCGCGGCGATATGGCGGGCGGAAGTGCCCTGGCGCACCAAATAGGCAATCTTTTCTGTAATCACCCGGGTCTTGCCGCTGCCGGCGCCGGCAATTACAAGCAGGGGACGGTCGATCTCTTTGACCGCGGCCTTTTGTTGAGGATTCAGATCCATGGCAACGGATTTTCAGGATTAGCCACGGAAGTGGCTGGCAATGACGTGTGCCACACAGGCAGTCAGCTTTTTGGCGTAAGGAATATGCAGGTATTCGTTGGGACCGTGGGCATTGCTGCCAGGGCCTAATACGCCGGTAATCAGGAATTGAGCCTGAGGATACTGAAGCCCCAGCCTGTTCATGAAAGGAATGCTCGCGCCCAGTCCCATGTAGGCCGCAGGTTGGCCATAGATTGCCAGGGAGGCTTCGTCGTTGGCACGCAGCAGCCATTCGGCGGGGGGCGGCGCTTCCCAACCGTCGCCGCCTTGGTCGAATGTCACCGAGATTTCTGCCTGATAGGGAGGATCGGTGAGCAAGGCACGTTCAATGGCGGCCTTGGCGGTTTCACAGGTCACAGAAGGCGGTAAACGGAATGATAATTTGAATGAAGTGTAAGCGCGCATGACATTGCCGGCCTGTTCCACGGGTGGAAATCCGCCCTGACCCACGACACACATTGCGGGATGCCAAGTATTGTTGAGCAAGAGTTCCAAAGGATCGTCACTCAAGGGTTTGAGTCCAGGCAATGGGTGCAATCCGTCCACCAGGCTCAAGCCTAGAATCCCCGCCGTGGCTGTGGCCTGCTCCATGCGGATGGCGGGAACTTCAACGAAGAGTTCCGGCAGCTTCACTTGTCCAGTGACAGGATCTTCCAGACGGTCCAGCAGTTGGCGCATGATGCTCATGGATTCCGGCACAATGCCGCTGGCAATGCCGGAGTGAACGCCCTCGTGCAAGGTGCGCACGGTCACGGTGCAGCTCTGCATGCCGCGGAGGGAAGTGGTGGACCACAGCCGTCCGTAGTCCCCGGTGCCGGAATCCAGGGCAATGACAAGATCCGGCGCGCCAATCAGGCTGGCATAGTCTTCCAGATAAGCGGGCAGGTCGGGAGAGCCGCTTTCTTCAGAGAATTCGATCAGTATGAGCAGCCTGGCGTGAGGGATATTTTCCCGGGCCAGGGCTTTTGCCGCGGCAACCGCGGCAAACAGAGCATAGCCGTCATCGGCGCCGCCCCGGCCGTAGAGTTTTTCATCTTCGATCACTGGCTGCCAAGGTCCCAAACCTTCGCGCCAGCCTTCCATTTCCGGTTGTTTGTCCAGATGGCCGTAAATCAGGACGGAACGGTCGCCTTTTCCAGGGATATCCACCAAGATCAAAGGCGTGCGGCCCGGGATTTGCAAATTATGGATTTTCCAGTTTGGCTCCGCGTGCCTTTCCAGCCAGCCGATGGCAAGTTTGCGAGCCTGTTCCAGATGGCCGTGGCCGGCCCATTCGGCGTCGAAATCGGGAGAGAGCGCCGGAATGCGGATGTAGTCGGTGAGGGTGGGAAGAATCTCGTTATCCCAAAAAGGGTTGATGAACTGGCTATAACGCGCTGGAGAATCTGTCATGAAGTTAGGAAATATGGATTGGCAATGGAAATGGGAAATCATAGCAGATTGGCTCCGTGGATACAGAAGAATGGCAAAGTTGGGCAAGGCAACCGCATGACCGCCGTTTCTCCCGTTCATGGTTGATGTTGCAAGGCATTGAAGTCCCCCTCCCAGAGGGAGAGGAGGGAATCGGTTCATGCGGTTGCCCTGCAAATTTGGGAGGTGCAAACGTGAAAAACATTGACACCAGCTTGTAAAGCCGGTATCCAAGTAAACCTGTTTGCGAACAAAAAACATAATTTTCAGAAAGGAGGAAAGATGCAGTATTTGCTTTACCTGTTGCCGCCGTTGTTGGGGGCGTTTGGGTTGTATGCGGCGTACCGGATTTACCAGATCGTCCGGGAAACACCGGCGGGGGAGGGCAAGATCGCCCATATCGCCGAGCAGATCCATTTGGGGGCAATGGTTTTCATCCGCCGGGAATATCAGATTCTTGGCGCATTCGTGGCGGTATTGCTGTTGCTGTTGTGGAAATTTCTGGGCTGGCAGACGGCTTTGTGCTTTCTGGTGGGGGCGGCGGCATCGGCAACCGCCGGCTATATCGGCATGAACACGGCGACCCGGGCCAATGTCCGCACCACGGTGGCCGCCAGCACCGGGGATGCGGCCAAGGCGCTGGAGATCGCCTTTTTTGGCGGTTCGATCATGGGGCTGGCGGTCGCCTCTTTGGGATTGTTGGGCCTGGGGTTGATGTACTTGTTCTTCGGCGATGACCCGGAAACCGCCCATGCCCTCCACGGCTTTGGCATGGGGGCATCGGTGGTGGCGCTGTTTTCCCGAGTCGGTGGCGGGATCTATACCAAGAGCGCAGACGTGGGCGCCGATTTGGTGGGCAAGGTGGAAGCTGGCATTCCCGAAGACGACCCCCGCAATCCCGGGGTGATTGCCGATAATGTGGGAGACAATGTAGGCGATGTGGCCGGCATGGGGTCGGATATCTTCGAATCCTATTGCGGGGCGATGATCGCCACCATTGCCATGGCCTCCACCATGGCGGCCGAGGCATTGGCGCCGGTGGGTTCCAGGGGGGCGTTGATGTTTCTGCCCCTGGCATTGGCTTCGGTAGGGTTGTTGTCCTCCATCGCCGGGATTTATCTGGTCAAGAAAAATGCGGACAAACCAGCGGACAAGGCCTTGCGGATGGGCACCATGGGGGCGGCAGGCATATTCATCGCCCTGGCGCTGCTGGTGATTTTGATTGCCGGTGTCAGCGTCAAGGCTTGGCTGGCGGTGCTGGCAGGTTCTGTCGGCGGGATCGTTATCGGCTTGGTGACCGAATATTACACCGGCGGCAGGCCAGTGGCCAAGATTGCCGAATCCGGCGAAACCGGGCCTGCCACGGTGATGATTTCCGGCCTGGCGGTGGGCATGCAATCGGTGGTGGTGCCGATTTTGACCATCAGCGCCATCATTTTTCTGGCCGACAGCCTGGTGGGCTTATACGGCGTGGGCATTGCCGCGGTGGGGATGCTCGCTACCGTGGGTATCACCATGGCCATCGATGCTTACGGTCCGGTGGCGGATAACGCCGGCGGCATCGCCGAGATGGGCGGCCTGGGAGAAGAAACCCGTAAAATCACTGATTCCCTGGATGAACTGGGCAACACCACCGCCGCCATCGGCAAGGGATTTGCCATCGGCGCGGCGGCGCTGGCGGCCTTGGCGATCATTACCGCCTATGGCGAGACCATTGCCAGCCAGATGCCGGATTTCACCCTGGATCTGGGAGACGCCGATGTGTTGGCGGGGCTGTTTATCGGCGGCACAATCCCCTTGTTGATTGCGTCGGTTACCATGACCGCGGTTGGCGATGCGGCATTTGAAATGATTCAGGAAATCCGCCGTCAATTCCGGGAAATCAAGGGCCTGCTGGAAGGCGAAGCGGAACCCGATACCGCTCGCTGCGTGGATATCGCCACCCAGGCGGCGCTCAAGAAAATGGTATTGCCCGGCGTCATTGCCGTGGCCGCGCCGGTCATCGTCGGCTTCTGGCTTGGCCCCCAAGCACTGGGTGGCATGCTGGGCGGCGCGCTGCTGGGCTGTGTGTTGATGGCGCTGATGATGGCCAACGCCGGTGGTGCCTGGGACAACGCCAAGAAATACGTGGAAAAAGGCAACCTGGGCGGCAAGGGTTCCGATGTGCACAAAGCCGTGGTGGTCGGTGATACCGTGGGCGATCCGTTCAAGGATACGTCGGGGCCGTCCATGAATATTCTGATCAATGTCATGGCCATTGTCAGCCTGGTGATTGCGCCGTTGTTGGTCTGAATAAGGAATGTGCCCTGGCTGTGGCAGGGAGGCCACTCCAAGGTGCTTCGATGTTTTCACATCCGGATTTGCGCCAGGGCATTGACCACAAACTGCATGGCAATGACCGACAGCAACAGCCCGGTCAGTCGCGTCACCACGCCTATGCCGCCCAATCCGAGTACTCGACGAATCCAGCGCCCGGCATAGAAAGTGAGGAACACCACCAGGCATGCGGCGGCAACCACTGCAGTCAAAAGACCCAAGGGAATTTGCAGGGAAGGGTCTTGCTGCCATACCAGGATGGCGGTAATGGCCCCCGGCCCTGCCAGTAGCGGCGTGGCCAGGGGCACGAGGGCGACATTGTCCTTGTGCAGGCTTTCTTCTTCCTCGCGGGCCGAGCTTTTGATGTTGGCGGGGATCAGATTCAACATCTGCAAGGCGTAGATAAAGAAGATCACCCCGCCCGAAAGCTGAAAGGCGGGAAGGGTGATGCCGAAAAAATTCAATACCCGGTCCCCGGTCAAGCCAAAAAAGAGCAGAATCAAGGCTGCCGTGCCGCAAGCCACGGCGGCGATGCGCAGTTGCGCGCCGGGTCCGGCATCGCGGGTCATGGCCAGAAACAAGGGCAGATTGCCAATCGGGTCCATGATGATCAGCAGCGGAATAAACAGGGAGAAGAAGTCATAAGTCATGGGCTTGGGTGACTTCCACCATTTGCAGATCGTGGCCGATGATTTGGACATCGACTGCGTGGCATTGCACGGCTACCTCCCTCCCTTGGCTTCGAGCGTTCGAACCGGTTTCCCGCAAAAATCACATTTTTGCTTTTCACCCTCTGGCAAGTCAGGGATGACTTGTTCAGAAAGTCCTTGATTTGGCCTGCTTTTCTGTCAAAGGCATGATAACCAATTGCCGCTGAAAAATCAGTTCGCTTCCGGGCTTGGTAAAAGGGCGGATTTGGCGCACACCGGGATTGTCCCTGTTAACCTGCCATTACAGGGCAATCCCATGACTGCCGTTATTGATTTTGCGAGATATTGAAGCCCCTCTCCTTCTGGGAGAGGGGAGGACCGCTTCATGCGATTGCCTTGCCTGCCATTGACCTTGCCTATGAATTAGCGCTTTAATTGTCAAAAGCAAAAATGGGGAGGAAGTCATGGTTGAAACGAATCCTGAAAAACTAGACCGCCGGGGCTTTTTTCGCCGCTTGGCGGGATTGACGGTGGGAAGCGTGGGTTTAAGCGCCCTGGCTGGCAGGGCGGAGACTGACAACATCCGGTCTCGGCCGGAGAAAAAAAAGCAGGGCTACCAGGCTACCGAGCATGTCAGAAAATACTACGACACTGCCCGTGGCTAAGGAGGGGCAGACATGAAATTGACCCGGGTAGCGCCTTCGGCAGACGAAGACAAAGGCA